>JBOGFO010000798.1:0-5506 GCA_050743445.1 Acidimicrobiia bacterium | reverse complement strand
CGCCGGCCTCGGCGCACGACGGGGCGAGCTCGGGCGGCGGCGGCTCGGGGATGAGGCACCGGTAGCAGGGCCCGACGTAGGGGGAGAAGACGGTGGCCTGGCCCTCGAAGCGGAAGATCGACCCGTGGACCACGGGGATCTCCTTGAGGAGCGACGCGTCGTTCACCAGATAGCGGGTGGGGAAGTTGTCCGTGCCGTCGACGATGACGTCGTAGCCGTCGATGATGTCGAGCACGTTGTCGGCGGCCAGGCGGGTGTCGTAGGCGACGACGTCCACGTCGGGGTTGAGGGCGGTGATCGTCTTCTTCGCCGAGTCCACCTTGCGCTCGCCGAGCCGGTCCATGTTGTGGAGGATCTGGCGCTGCAGGTTGGAGGCGTCGACGGCGTCCATGTCGATGATGCCGAGCGTTCCCACCCCGGCGGCGGCCAGGTACAGGGCGGCGGGGGAGCCGAGCCCGCCGGCGCCGAGGAGGAGCACCTTGGCGGAGAGCAGCTTCTGCTGACCGGCCTCACCCACCTCGGGCAGCAGGGTGTGGCGGTGGTAGCGGTTGCGCTGCTCGGGGGTGAGCGTCTGGGGGACGGCCCACTTCCGGCCCTCGTTCTTCCACTGGTTGAACCCGCCGGCCATGGAGGTGACGTCCGCGTAGCCGAGCTCTCCCAGCGTCTTGGCCGCGAAGGCCGAGCGGGTGCCACCGGCGCAGTACACGATGATGTGGGTGTCGCGGTCGGGCACCTTGCCCTCGACCTGCGACTCGAGGAAGCCGCGGGGGATGTGGAGCGCGCCCGGGATCGCCCCCTGGTCGTATTCGTCGCCCTCCCGGACGTCGATCAGGAGGACCCGGCCGAGCTCGGTCTCGGTCTCGGCGGGGCTGACCTCTCGGATGTCCGCTTTGGCGGCGGCGAGTAGCTCGCGGAAGCTCGACATGGTCCCTTCCTCGGATCTCAGGTGGTAGCCGAAAGGCTAGCGGGCAGGTCAGGTATTACCAACGGCCGGCGGCCGCGGTCTCATTCCCGCACGGTACCGGCGAGCTCCACGAGGCGGGGCAGGACCTCGCTGATGGGCTCGGTGAACACGGCGCGCGCCCGGCGGTCGAACGGGGTCGGCTCGGCGTTCACGATGACCAGTCGGGCACCGACGGCCAGTGCCTCCTCGGGTAGGAAGGCGACGGGATAGACGGAGAGTGACGTGCCGACGGCCAGGAAGAGGTCGCAGCCCGAGGCCGCCCGTCGGGCCCGCTCCAGATCCTCGGGCACGAGGCTCTGGCCGAAGGAGATGGTGTCCGACTTGAGGATCCCGCCGCAGGTCCGGCAGGGAGGGTCGTCCTCGCCCGCCCGTACCCGGTCGAGGGCCCGTTGCATGGGGGCCCGCTCCCCGCACGCCATGCACATGACGACGCGCATCGTACCGTGGATCTCGACCACCGAACCCGGCGACGAACCGGCCAGCTGGTGGAGGCCGTCGACGTTCTGGGTGACGAGGGTGTCGAGCCGGCCCATCCGCTCCAGGTCGGCCAGCGCCCGGTGCCCGGCATTGGGTTCGGCCGTCCACGCCGGGTGCTCGAGCCGGCTCTGCCAGGCGGCCACCCGGACGTCGCGGTCGGACATGTACCAGCGGATGTCGGAGAGCTTCTCCGCCGCCGGGTTGGTGGTCCACAACCCCTTTGGGCCGCGGAAGTCGGGGATGCCCGAGTCGGTGGAGATCCCGGCGCCGGTGAGGGCGACCACGGAGCGGGCCCCGGCGATCCACGTCGCCACGGTCTCCAGCTCGGTGTTCAGTCCCAGTCCGTGCTGGCGGCCAGGTCGATGGGCCGCGGCCGCCGGTTCAGGTAGGCGGCCTGCATCGACACCATGAACACCACCAGGCCGCCGGCCAGCACCCCGACCAGCGCCCGGCGTTGATCCTCGTTGGAGTCGAAGAGGGCGACGGTGCCGAGCAGGCGGGGCGGCGCCGCGGGAGGAGGCCCGATGTCGAGCCGGACCTCCTTGGGGTAGGGGAGCGCGAGGGAGAAGCCGGGGTCGTAGGCCTGGTCCGGCGACACCGGCGCCGGGAGGCTGGGGGGGTCGGCATACCGGGTCTGGACCGATCCCGGCGTGCCCGGTTCGATGGCTGCCAGCCCCGAGGCCGCCGGCCCGCTTCCCGGGTCGCCGGTGGTGGAGGTCGACTCCCCGGCGGCGCTGTCGTAGGTGGTGGTCAGCGATTCGGGCGGGGCGGTGGTCGACGTGGTGGCCTCGGCGCTCTCCTTCTTGCGCTTGTCGTCTTCCTTCCGCTTCTTGTCGTCCTCCCGGTCCTTGCGCTTCCCGTCGCCCGACGACTCCTCTTCCGGCTCCGTGGTCGTGGTGCTGCCCTCGTCCGGGTCGAACTTGACCTCGCGCATCCCATCCTGGGGCTCCCGGCGGGGTCCTTCCTTCACCCGCTGCTTCGAGCCGACGTAGCGGATGGCGGCCACCCGGAACCGGTAGGTGCCCTCCTTCTCCAGCTTCCCGGTCCAGCTCGTCTCGGTGGGCTTGGCCACCAGCGACCAGTCGCCCGAGTCGAAGCGCTCCTCGACCAGGTAGCCGGCGATGTCGGGCTCGGTGTTCGGCTGCCAGGAGACCGTCACCTCGGAGGCCTTCCTGGCGTACTTCAGGGTGACGCCCTCCGGGGCCTTCGGGGGGTTGGCTACCACCAGGGTCCGCCAGGGGCTCCGGTGGACCTGCGTGTCGCCATCGCCCGAGGGGGCGGTCGTCGTTGTCGTTGTCGTCGTGGAGCTGGTGCTGGAGCTGGTGCTGGCCGACGACGACGTCGTGGTCTCGTCCTCGTCCCCGTCGTCGCCACCGTCGCCGCCGTCATCGTCGTCGTCGTCCCTGGCCTGGGCTTCGACGTCCTTCTCGTCGCCGGACTCGTCCTCTTCCGCCGGCGGCGGCTGGTCGGCGTCGGGATCCTTTTCGTTCCAGGCGTTGATCCGGGCCCGGTAGGCGTGGTTCTGGGACGGGTTCCCGTTGGGATAGGTGGTGGTGTTCCACTCGCAGGAGATCTCGACGGTCTTCGGCTTGTCGCTCTTCTCGCCCTCCTCCGCGCTCTGGCAGACGATCCCCCAGGCCTGGACGGTGGCGTAGCCGTCGGGGGGCAGGACCTGGACGCTCCAGCGGTTGATGCCCTCCTCGAAGTGCACCTTGCCCCGCAGGTACACCTTCTCGCCGGTCACGTCGGAGTTGTCCTCGGGCTCCCGCCACTTGAACCAGTCGGCGTGGCCGTCGTGCGCCTGGGCGGAGGGCGCGACGGAGGAGGGCATCGATAGCAGTAGTACACCCGCGATGGCGGCCCAGAATCTGCGCACCGCCGCCTCCCCCTAGCTGGCCGGCGACGACGAATTTACTCGACAACTTCGCCGAACTGCCCGTTGAACGCACAGCGCGGGCGCTTCACCCCCCAGGGCGCGATCACAGCCGGGTCAGACCGCCTTCCGGCCCGTGGCCACGACGCTCTGGCCGAAGGGTGGCGGCCCGAGTCGGGCGAGGGCCTGACCGACGGGTACGGCCAGCCGTTCCGAGAGCAGCACCGACCTCCGGGTCAGGTGGGGCCGCTTGGCCGCCCGGGACACGGCGTACCAGCCCAGGGCGCCGATCGGGTTGAAGTAGGCGGCGGAGACGTCGACGAATCCGCTGGCCTGGAGCAGCCCCTGCACCTCGTCGCGGCGATAGCGGCGGAGGTGCCCGTAGCGTCGATCCAGCGAGCCGAGGAGCCACTCATGGGCGGGCACCACCACGCAGGCGTGGCCGCCCGGGGCCAGGAGCGAGTGGGCGACCTTCAGCGCCGCCGCGTCGTCGTCGATGTGCTCGAGCACGTTGCAGAGGAAGACACAGTCGAAGCTCTCGTCGGAGCCGGCCAGGTCCTCGATGGTCTGTTCCAGGACCTGGACGTTCCCCCGGCCCAGGGCGGCGACGTCGCGCGACATCGTCGGATCGGGCTCGACGGCCACCACGGTGTCCGCCCGCTCGGCCAGCCACCGGGTGAAATTGCCGATCCCCGGGCCGACTTCCAGCACCCGGCCGGAGAGCGCCGGGCCGAACGCATCGAGTAGCCAGCGCTGGTAGCGGATGGCACCCCGCAACACCTCGAGGTCGAAGCGCTCGTCAACCACGGACATGGGGCCACACTACCGATGCCCGCCCGCCGAGCCCCGCCTTTGCCGCCGGGCCGTAATTCGATTGCAGCGCTTCCCGACCGTTGCCTAGCCTCAGACCTGCTGGGTCCGGCTGCAACGCTCGTCGCTTCCGCTGCGCTCTCCGACGGACCACCGCGCTTCCCCCCGCGCCGCTTCCCCTGCGCCGCTTCCCCTGATGCCACGCGTCGTCGCGCACTGTGGAGGTTCCGTGACCGAGACCGATCGCACCGAGACCGTCCGTACCGAGATCATCCGAATCCGGCCCTGGGTCGATGAGGTAATCGACGCGCTGGGTTTTGACGCCCGCTCGCCCTACTGCGAGAAGTTCTGGCTTCCCAGCCTGGGCCCCACCGCCCTGCTGCTCATGCGCCGCTTCGCCATCTGCTTCGACGAGCATCCGGGCGGCACCGAGATCGATCTGGCCGAGCTGGCCCGCTCCCTGGGCCTGGGCACGGCTACCGGACCCAACGCTCCCATCGGCCGGACCCTGGCCCGACTCGTGCAGTTCGACCTCGCCCAGGAGGCCGGTGGCGACGTCGCCGTGCGCCGGTGGCTGCCGCCCATCAACCGCCGCCACGTCCGTCGCCTCCCCACCCCGCTCCAACGGGCCCACCAGGAGTGGGTGGCGTCCCAACTGGCCGAGCCCCCGTTCGAAGCCGAGCGGCGCAACGCCCGGCGCCTGGCCCTCACCGTCGTGGAGCTGGGCGAGGACCTCGACACCACCGAGCGGACGCTGGGCGCCGCCGGGTTCCATCCCGCCGTCTGCCGGGAGAGCAGCGCCTGGGCGTGGGACCGCCACCGCCGGGCCCGGGCCGAGGCCCTGGCCCTGGGTGAGGCGGAACCCTCCGTGGCCGAGCGCCCCGCCGCCTGATCGCTCAGGCCGTCGGGGTCAGCGGCACTTGCGATACCAGTCGCACGACCACTCCTCCATGAGGTCGACCTCCTCCGCCTGGCGATCGCTGATTCCCTCGCAGAGGTCGGCGAGCTCGCCGTTGTGGGCGCGGTCCACGCAGCGGTCGCTCTCCACCATCGACGGGCGGTGGTGGTCGATCATCGAGCGCATGAACTCGACCTCGAAGTCCTCGGAGCTGAGGGCGGCCATCTGCTCGGTCTGCTGCTGCTGGGCCGGGTCGGAGCGGGGCTCGTAGGTGGCGCCGTACCAGTCCCGGAGCCAGGTGAGCATCGTCTCGACCTCGCCGGACTGGGTATCGATGATCTGGCGGCACAGCGTGCGCAGCTCGAGGTGGATGGCCTTGTCGACGCACTTCCGGGCCATGTCGACCTCCATCTGGTGGTGGTCGCTCATGACGGTCATGTAGTTGACCTCGTACTGAGCCACGGCCGGGTCCGGAGCGGGCTCG
>JBOGFO010000797.1:0-8118 GCA_050743445.1 Acidimicrobiia bacterium | reverse complement strand
GCGCCCTCGGCGGCGGCCCGCTCGGCCAGGTGCATGTCCAGCTTGCGCTTGATGCGCTGGAGGGCGTTGTCGATCGACTTCACGTGGCGGCCCAGCACGCCGGCGATCTCCTGGTACGACTTGCCCTCGACGTAGAGGCGCAGGACCTCCACCTCCAGCTTGGACAGCATCTCCGTCATCATGCGGCGCATGGAGCGGAGGTCCTCCATCGAGATGATGAACTCGATGGGGTCGATCAGCCCTTTCGCCTCGAGGACCTCCTCCACCGTGCCCGAGCCGAACTCCTCGCCGGGGCGGGAGCCGGACAGCGACAGGTAGGAGTTGAGGGGCTGGTGCTTCTGGCGGGTGGCCGTCTTGATGGCAGTGATGATCTGCCGGGTGATGCAGAGCTCGGCGAAGGCCCGGAAGGAGGCCTGCCGGTCGGGGCGGAAGTCACGCACGGCCTTGAACAGGCCGATCATGCCTTCCTGCTCGATGTCGTCCGAGTCGGCACCGATGAGAAAGTAGCCCCGGGCCTTGGCCCGGGTGAACCGCCGGTACCGCTGGAGCAGCACGTCGAGCGAATCATTGTCGCCAGCCTGGAAACGGGCCACGAGGTCGTCGTCGCTCAACTCGGCCAGGGCCACGCTTCCCAGACGACTCTGCATGCTCGCTCCTAGGTGACGGCTCTGTTAACGGAACACTGCGTGAGGACTAGTTCTTTGTAACGGTGAGCCGTGACTAGTGTCAATACTACCGCTCACATCGGCCTACCTCTGAGCCCTTTGGGGAGGCCGAGAAAACCGGACATTCCCGGACAAAGTCCCGCAGACCGGCCGGGCGCGCGGGGACGATCCTTGAAATTGACTAGTCCCGGGGAGCTAGCTGCCGGTGACGCGGCGCGTTCGGCGCCGGGCCACTTCGAAACAGGCGAGGGTGGCAGCTGCGGCCACGTTGAGTGATTCGAGCCTTCCGAGCATCGGAATCCGGACCACGGCGTCGCACCGCTGGCGGGTGAGACGGGACAATCCCTGGCCCTCCGCACCCAGTACGATTGTGAGCGGCTCGGGTCCGAAATCGAGGTCGAAGAGCGACTTCTCGCCCCGCTCGTCGAGGCCGATGGCCCACACGCCGGCCCGGGCGGCCCGGGTCAGGGTGGCCGGAATACCGGGAACCAGCGCGATGGGGACGTGCTCGACGGCCCCGGCGGCGGCCTTGGTGACCGCCGCCGTGACGTGCACCGCCCGCCGGCGGGGCAGGAACAGGCCGGTGACGCCGGCCCCCTCGGCGCTGCGCAGGACCGCCCCCAGGTTCCGGGGGTCGGTCACGCCCTCGAGCGCCAGGAGGAAGGCGGTGGGATTGGCCAGGAGGTCGTCGTCGATGGCGACGGGCAGGGGATCGGCCCGGGCCACCACGCCCTGGGGCGAGTCCGTGCGGGCCATGGAGTCCAGCCGCGGGGTGGTCCGGACCGGGACGCCGGCCTTGCGGGCCAGCTCCATGATCTCGTCGAGGATGGGAGCGGGTTCGAGGTCGCCCGCCATCCAGATCTCACCCAGCTTGCGCCGGCGGGCCCGGAGGGCCTCCCTGACCGCCTGACGGCCCTCGATCTGCTCGCCGCCCAGGCCCTGTCCCCGGCCGGCCAGAGGCGCCACCCGGGGATCTTTGGGGTGGGGCCGGGCCGCCCCGGTCCGGCGCGGGGCGCTTGCTCCCTTACCGCCCGTTCCGCCCTTTCCGCCCTTCGCTCCCTTTCCTCCGGGATTGGCGCCTTTGGGGCTCACCTCGCCTCGGAGTGGTGCCAGATGGTGCCGGCGGCGGTGTCCTCCAGGGTGATCCCCCGGGCCGCCAGCTCGTCGCGGATGCGGTCGGCCTCGGCGAAGTCCCGGGTCCGGCGGGCCTCGTCACGGCGGGCGACCAGCGCGCTGATCTCTCCGTCGTCGTCCCCGGCCCCCGAGCCGTCGTCCAGGTCCAGGCCCAGCGCCCCGGTCAGCGTCCTCACCGTGTCGACCAGGACTGAGGCCGTCGCATCGTCGCCGGCGTTCATGGCCAGGTTGGCCCGGCGCACCGCTTCGTAGATGGCCCCCAGGGCGGCGGGGGTGTTGAAGTCGTCGTCGAGGGCGGCGTCGAAGGCCGCTACGGTGCCGGCGTCCAGCTCGCCGGGGGACGCTCCCGGGGGGCCGGCCGGGTGGGTGCGGGCCCGGCGGGCCAGGTTGTCCAGGCGGTCGAGGGCGGCGGCGGCATCCTCCAGGTTGGCCTTGCCCATCTCGGTGGCCGACCGGTAGTGGGTCTGGAGGACGAGGAGGCGCAGGGCTCGGGGATCGTGGGTGTCGAGCGCCTCGGTCAAGGTGGTGAAGTTCCCGAGCGACTTCGACATCTTCTCGCCCGAGACGATGACCATCCCGTTGTGGAGCCAGTGCCGGGCGAACGCCTGGCCCGCCCCCTCCGACTGGGCCCGCTCGTTCTCGTGGTGGGGGAAGACGAGGTCGTCACCCCCGCCGTGGATGTCGAACCCCTCGCCCAGCAGGCCGACCGACATGGCCGAGCACTCGATGTGCCACCCGGGCCGGCCCTCGCCCCAGGGGGAGTCCCAGGCCGGCTCACCAGGCTTGGCCGCCTTCCACAGCGCGAAGTCGACCGGCGACCGCTTGGTCTCGTCCACCTCCACCCGGGCTCCGGCCGACTCCAGCAGATCCTCCAGCCGCCGGTGGGAAAGCTCGCCGTAACCGGGATAGCTGGCCACCGAGAAGTAGGCCCCCGACGGGGTGACATAGGCGGCGCCGGTCTCGATCAACCGGGCGATCAGCGCCTGCATCTCGGCGATGTAGGCGGTGGCATGGGGAACCTGGTGGGGGCGGGCCACACCGAGGCGGTCGAGGGCCGACCAGTAGGCCTCCTCGTAGCGGGCCGCCACCTCCGGTTCGGTCGAGCCCTCGGCCCGGGCCCTGTTGATGATCTTGTCGTCCACATCGGTGATGTTGGAGACGTGGGTCACCTCGAAGCCGCGGTACTCGAGCACCCGCCGGATGATGTCGAAGGACAGGGAGCTGCGGGCGTGGCCCAGGTGGGGCACGTCGTAGACGGTGGGCCCGCATACATAGAAGGCGATCCGTCCCGGCTCCCGGGGAACCAGCTCGACCTTCTCTCCCGCCAGCGTGTCGTGGATCAGCATCGACCCGGGAGGCTACTCATGTGGGTTTCGCTCACGCGGGACGGAAAAGAAAAGGCGCAATGAGGGAGCAGGGGTGGCGGGCCAGCGGTTCCGGCGCCCGATCGTTGCTTTGCGGGGAAAGTGCACGTGGGACGTGCAATATCCCCGCAAGCCAGGAAAGCCGCCGCCTTCACCGCGCTTTTCGGTACCGCCCGGTGCCCCCCACGCCGTCGCGCGTTAGGCAAACCCGGCTGGGGGACGGGTTTCGTTAACGCGCGATGGGTTCGAGGAGGGCGACGGCCATCGCCGCGATCCCCTCCGCCCGGCCGATGGCCCCGAGCCCCTCGCCCCGCTTGGGCTTGACCGACACCGGCCCGCCCACGGCGGTGGTGAGGTTCTTCGCCATCTCCTCGAGATAGGGAGCCAGGAGGGGCCGCTCGGCCACGATGACGACGTCGACGTTGCCGATCCGGTAGCCGGCGCCCGGCAGGCGGCCGGCCACGTCGGCCAGGAGGATCATGGAATCCGCACCGGCATAGCGGTCGTCGCCGGCCGGGAAGAGGGAACCGAGGTCGGGCAGGCCGGCGGCCCCGAGCACGGCGTCGGCCACGGCGTGGGCGACCACGTCGGCATCGGAGTGACCGGCGAGGCCGGGGACGCCGTCGATGCGCACACCGCCCAGCACCAGGGGCCGGTCCCCGCCGAAGGGATGGACGTCGAACCCGAGGCCGATTCTCACGGGGACACCCCGACCCGGGCTCTCACGGGGACACCCCGACCCGGGCTCTCACCGCGACACGCTCACAGCTCCCGCATGATCCAGCCGGCGCGGGCCAGATCGTGGGGGGTGGTGATCTTCAGGTTCAGGGGATCGCCGGGCACGGTCACCACCTTGCCACCCGCCAGCTCCACCAGGGCGGCTTCGTCGGTCGCCTGGGCCCCGCCGGCCAGAGCGGCCCGGAGGACGTCGGCCCGGAATGCCTGGGGCGTCTGGACCAGCACCAGCGCCGAACGGTCCAGGGTCTCCATCACCCGGTCGCCGTCGACCCGCTTGACGGTGTCGGGCACCGCCAGGGCGGGGACGGCACCGTCGGCACCGGCCCGGACGGCGTCGATCACGGCGCCGAACAGTGCGCTGGGGGCCAGCGGTCGGGCGGCGTCGTGCACCACCACGATCTCCGCCCCGGCGGGGATCACGGCCAGCCCGGCCCGGACCGAGTCGGACCGGCTGTCGCCTCCGGGTACGGCCGCCGCCACCGGTGGGCCGTCCCAGACGTGGTCAGCGGGAAGGACGACGACGACGGCCTCACACGCCGATCGGGCGGTACCGACCGACCAGTCCACGACCCGGCGACCGGCCAGGGATGCGAACTGCTTGGCGGCGCCGAATCGCGATCCGGCTCCGGCGGCTACGACGAGGCCCCAGATGCCGTCTACTTGAGGAGCGCCTCGTCGAGCTTGGCCTCGGCCTCCTCCTCGGTGACACCGATGGCGAAGGTCAGCTCGGAGACCAAGATCTGCCGGGCCTTGGTCAGCATCCGCTTCTCGCCGGCAGAGAGGCCCTTGTCCTTGTCCCGGATGGACAGATTCCGGACCACCTCGGCGACCTGATAGATGTCGCCGCTCTTCAATTTCTCGACGTGATTCTTGAAGCGACGGGACCAGTTCGTGGGCATGCGCGCTTCCTTCTTACGAAGGACGGCGAACACCTCTTCGACCTCTTCGTCGTTGATGACCTCGCGGAGGCCGACCTCGTCGACGTTGTCGGCGGGGACCATGAGCGTGAGATCACCGTACGCGAGCTTCAGGACCAGGTAATCCCTGGTTTCCCCGAATACCTCACGCTTTTCCCGACGCTCAACGATCGCGGCACCGTGGTGGGGGTACACGACCTTGTCGCCGACATCGAACAGCATGGCACGCTCCCCGGCTGCCCAGGTTGGGCTTGCCTTCCAGGGTACGGCACCTTGGGTGCCCTAACAACTTGACCGGTCGTTCAAGTTTGCCATGGACGCCGGCACCGATTTGGAATTGTCCGATAGGCGAAAATCACTCAACGTGGTAGAAATATTACCCAGAGTCACCAGAAAACATGCGGGGGAATTTCTAATCGAGCAGAAAGCCCAGCGCGCGGTGCCAGGCGTCGGCCGCATCGTCGGGCCGGTGGGCCGGAACCTCGGGGTTGTGGATGAAGGCGTGCTCCGCCCCCCGGTACACGACGACCTTGTTCTCCGGCTTCCCCGCCCACGCCGCCCTCAGCGCCTCCACGTCCTCGGGCGGGACCCACGGGTCGGCGTCACCGAAGATGGCCAGGGTGGGACACACCGAATGCGCCGTCTTCAGGGCGTCGCCCTGACCCCCGTCGGCCCACTGCTTCGGGGTCCGGACCATCCCGTAGAAGGCCACCGCCCGTTCGAAGCGCCCCGTCGCCGCCGCCTTCAGCGTGTACGAGCCCCCCATGCAGAAGCCCATCACCCCGACCCCGCCGATGTGGTCGGCGGCCGTCAGGTGGTCGGCGGCCTCGGCCAGGTCCTCCATGATCACGTCGTCATAGAGCTCGCCCGCCCGGGCCCGCCGGGCCTCGAGGTCGAGCAGACCGCCGGCGGTGATGATCCTCGAGAAGGGCTCGATGGCGCACACCGCCAGCCCGTGGGTGGCGAGCCGCCGGCAGATGTCCTCGAACAGGGGCCGGAGGCCGGCCAGGTCGGGCGCCACCACCAGCGCGCCGAGCGGGGCCCCGTCCGGCCGGGCGTGCAGCGCCTGGACCGGGGCACCCTCCACATCCAGGGTGATGGCCTCGATGCTGGCGGCGTGGGGACCCTCGGGGAGCGCCGACATGGGCGGGCAGCCTACTTGTCACCCAGGACAGACATGACGACTCGGCTGCCCGGCCGGGCCAAAACCCGCCCCGAGCCGCTCCGGCCCTGGGTCGGCTGCGGGGAACCGGCCCGACCCCCCACGGCTCCAGCTACGACACCGGACCCTCGACGAGCGCCCGCCGCGTCTGCCACCCCGGGCTGGCTGGAAGGAGCCCCGGCGTGGTGGCAACCGGTGAGGACCCGGCCGACCTTGTGATACGCCGAGGTCCTCGGCCCGAAGAGCGTCACCCACGTGGCCTGCGCCCTGACCGCCCACCCGATGTCAACGTGACGACGTGCCCGGCCTGCTGGGCCCTGGCCGGCCGCACCGAGGAGGCACGCCTCAGCTGAGCGTTTGCCCAGCATCCCCGCGTTCCGTCGAGTCGCTATCTGTTCGCCAGCCCTTCGTCGGGAGGCGGGCGGAGGGCTCCTTCCGTCGCCGATGCCAGCCCCAAATGGTGTAGCCGCTCGCGGCGACGATAGCCCAGGTGTAGACCTCCCCGGCGGGGTCCGGGAGGAGCCACGCGGCGGAAACGCCGACGATGAGGGCGACGACGAGGATGACCCGACCTCTGGGTGTGTGGTTCCGCCAGCGTCGGAAGAAGAAGGGTTGGGTCACGGTCGCTCCATCGGGCCGTTGAAGCAGTTGTCCAGAACGCCCACGAACCTACCGTACTTACCCCACCACCCAGCCAGGGCCGTGGCGCACCCCACCTGGCCCGAGGTGTGCTTGCGCCACTCCCAGAGCACCTTGAGCACGTAGCTGTTCATGCTGCCGTCGTAGTGGTCGCGGCTGACGTGGCGGCGGGTGGCGTAGTCGCAGTGCCAGTCGCCATTGCGCCACTGCCGGCAGCCCTCGTACTGGATGCCGTCCCGGCTGACCAGGGTGTCGCCGTAGCCGGCGACGGACCCATTCGCGAGGGCGTCCTGGGAGCGGACGAGAAAGTTCCGCCGGTCGCCGGTGTCTTCGTAGCCGGAGACGATGCGGCACAGGTAGCCCTCGTGGTCCCACGCGTCGTAGCAGCTCGTTGGTTCACGGTCCCCGTGACCGGGGATGCCGATGGCCATGGAGAAGTCGTGGCGAAGTGGGTAGTCCACCGCCGGGCCGGTGAGCACCTCGAGAGGCGCCGCGGCCGCTGGAGTCGCGGCGGCCGGCAGGGCAAGAAGGGACAGGGTGATGAGAACGATGGCGAGCATCTGGGCCTCCTCGGGGGGTGCTATGAGGCGAACGACCCAAATGCCCATCAATGACGGCCGCTCGGTCCGGCCCTCCCCGCGGTGCTGCCGTTGGGAATTCCGATGTTGTCGCGTATCGCGACGGCCTCGCAGAGGAGCTGGCCTTGCTGGGTTAAAGTTAAAGGTTGAACGGCGGGGAGCGCCGTGCACGAGCTCGGGCTGATGGCGCAGCAGGCTGGCTGGAAAGCGACCTCCGGCGATGTGACGCAGGTGCGGGCAGCTTGAACCGCCTTCCCGCTCACTCACCAACGTCTTCAATGCGCCTTTGAGGACGCCGACTATACGTAACGGTCGAGGATGGAGGTCTCGGCCAGGCGGGAGAGCCCCTCCTTGATCGACCGGGCCCGGGTCTCGCCCACGCCCTCCACGTCGTCCAGATCCTTCATGGACGCCCGCATGATCTTCTGCAGGTTGTGGAAGCGGGCCACGACCCGGTCGGCCACCACCTCGGGCAGGCGCGGGATCTTGTGGAGCAGGCGGTACCCGTGGGGCTGAAGGGACCAGTCGAGGCCCGTCCCCGGCGGCAGGTGGAGGACGTCGGAGACCTCCTTCAGGTCCAGCAGCTCCTCGGTGGAGATCTGGGTGAGCCGCTTCATGACCTCCTCGAGGGGAGAGTCCTGGGAGGCCACGAAGTAGTCCTTGGCCACCAGGCGGCGGTCGTCCTCCACCCCGCCCATCAGCTCCTCGAGCTGGAGCATGACCAGGCGGCCCTCGCTCCCCAGCTCGACGATGTAGCCCTCGATCTCCTCGGCGATGCGCCGGACCATCTCGGCCCGCTGGAGGACGCTCACCGCGTCCCGCACCGTCACCAGGTCCTCGACCTCGAGGGCGGAGAGGGCGCCCGAAACCCCGTCGAGGCGGATCTTGTAGCGCTCCAGCGTCTGGAGGGCGGTGTTGGCC
>JBOGFO010000796.1:0-3438 GCA_050743445.1 Acidimicrobiia bacterium | reverse complement strand
CCCCAAAGGGGCTTTCGACGCCGGGCTTCGACGCCGGGCGTTTCCCCCCGACGCCGCCAGCCTGCTACCGGGCCTCCTGGCAGCTACCCGGACCGGACTCCCACCGGCTGGCGAACACGAGCTTGCGCGTGGGTCACCTCAACTCGATCACCTCCTCAAGCCGGGAGCCCACGCTGCTGGGCACACGACAGTGTGGCTAGCTTCTCCGCCGTGTCGACGGCCATGAAGCCCCCCGGGTTTCGTGCAGTGCGGGTTAGGGTTCATCCGTAAATTAGTCGCGCGTTGTAGTGTGGCCTGGTGGAGGTCGGTCGGGAGCAGCTGGAGGGGTTTTTCGCTGAGGTGTTGCCGCTGTTGGATGAGCGGCAGTCCCGGTTGCTGTTGGGGTCGTTCGCCAGGTTGCTGGGCCGTGGTGGGAAGACGGCGGTGTCGGAGGCGGCTGGGGTGTCTCGGAGCACGGTGATCGCGGGGGCGGAGGAAGTGGCGGGTGGGGCGGGCCCGTCGGGGCGGGTCCGGGCGCCGGGGGCGGGGCGGAAGAAGGCCATCGACAAGAACCCTGACCTGTTGTTGGAGCTTGATGATCTGGTGTCGCCCGAGGCGCGGGGTGATCCGATGTCGTCGCTGCGGTGGACGCTCAAGTCGACCTATGAGCTGGCGAGAACGTTGCAGGGGAAGGGTTTCGAGATTTCTTCGACGCTGGTCGGGGAGTTGTTGCGGGACATGGGCTACTCGCTTCAGGGGGTCGCCAAGCAGAAGGAGGGAACGGCCCATCCCGACCGGGACGGGCAGTTCCGCTACCTGAACAGCCTGGTCGCCGAGCGCCTCGCGGCCGGCCAGCCGGTGATCAGTGTCGACTGCAAGAAGAAGGAGCTGGTCGGCGAGTACGCCAACGGCGGGAAGGAATGGCAGCCCAAGGGAGAGCCGGAACGGGCCAAGACCCATGACTTCATCGACCCCGAGATGGGCAAGGCCATCCCCTACGGGGTCATCGACGTCGGCGCCAACGAGGGGTGGGTGTCCGTCGGCGACGACGCCGACACCGCCGCCTTCGCGGCTAACACCGTCCGGTCCTGGTGGCAGCTCATGGGCCGCGACCGCTATCCCGAAGCGACCACGCTGCTGATCTGCGCCGACGCCGGCGGGTCGAACAGCTACCGGAACCGGCTCTGGAAAGTCGAGCTCGCCAGACTGGCCGCCGAGACCGGCCTCGAGATCACCGTGTGCCACTACCCGCCCGGGACCTCGAAGTGGAACAAAATCGAGCACCGGCTGTTCAGCTTCATCACCAAGAACTGGCGGGGCCGGCCCCTGACCTCCTACCGCGTCATCGTCGAGCTGATCTCGGCGACCACGACCAGCAAAGGCCTCAAGGTCCGAGCCGCCCTCGACGAAGGCCACTACCCGACCGGGATCAAGATCACCGACGCCGAACTCGCCTCCGTCCCCCTCGCCGGCCACCACTGGCACCCCGACTGGAACTACACCATCACTGCCGACATCGGCTGACTAATTTCCTGGCGATCCCTAAGCAGGTCTTCCGCGAGCAGGTCTACGTGTGCTGGGTGCCGACGGGGGGCGACGATGTGAAGTGCCCCGGGGTCGACCGTGAGCAGGACGTCTTCGGCGAGTTCGAAGACGAGGTCAAGGGCATCAGCGGGCCGCGGAACGACTGACTTACACCGATCACTATAATAGCGATCGGTGAAGGAAACCAACCCCTACCACTACGGCGCCCCGGTGGAGGCGGACGGGTTCTGCGACCGGGCCGCCGAGCTGGCGGCGCTCTCCGAGCGCATGCGCTCGGGCGTCCACGCCTTCGTCCTCTCCCCGCGCCGCTACGGCAAGACCTCGCTCCTGCTCGAGGCCCTGCGGCGGTTCCGGGCCGGCGGCGGCCGGGGCGGCTACGCCAACCTCCTGTTCTGCACCACCGATGACGAGGTGGCGTCCGTGGTCCTGACGGCCGTGGCCCGGGAGGTGCTCCGTCCCGTGGGCCGGGCCAGGCGCAGCCTGGAGGAGATCCTCCGGCACGTGCGGGTCACGCCCAGGGTGAGCGTGGGACCCGACGGCGCGGTCAGTTTGGGCTTCGATCCGGTGGTGGGCCGGGCGCCGTGGATCGAGGTGCTCACCGACGCCATCGGGCTGCTCACCGACGTGGACAAGCGCCGGCCGGCGGCGCTGGTCCTCGACGAGTTCCAACAGGTCGCCGCGATCGGACCCAAGGGGATGGCGGGGGCGTTCAAGGCGCTGGCCGACGAGGCCCGGGGCACGAGCCTGGTCTTCTCCGGGTCGCACCTGAGCGTCATGGAGCGCCTCACCCGGGGCCGGGGGGCGCCGCTCCTCGGCATGGGCGAGCTGTTCCACCTCGACGTCGTGCCCGAAGCCGAGATGGTCGACCACCTGGTGGCCCGGGCGGCGGACGGCGGGAAGCGGCTGGCCGAGGACGTCGCCCGTGACCTCTTCCGGACGGCCGGGGCGGTACCCAACGACGTGCAGTGGCTGGCCCACGCCGCCTTTGAGGCGGCCGGGGGCCGCAAAGCCATCACGGGTGCCGAGGTGGCCGCCGGCATGGCGGCCACCGTGGCCCGCCAGGCCGTCGTCTTCGCCGAGCGCTACGAGGCGCTGTCAGCCGCCCAACGCCGGGTGGTCCGCGAGCTGGCCCGGCGCCCGGTGGAGAAGGTCTACGCCAAGGCCTTCCTCGACGCCGTGCGGGTGGCCAACGCCAACGCGGTCACGACCGCCCTGCGCGCCCTGAGCGCCAAGGAACTCGTCCGGCGCCGGGCCGGGCACTGGGAGCTGACCAGTCCCTTCTTCGGCGCCTGGCTGGCGGCCCGGGCGGCCGACCCCGCCGGGCCCTGAACACCCGGCCCGCCCAGGCCGCCGGGCGCCACCGGCTGGCGATCCCGCTCGGGCGGCGTCCGGGCGTCGGTACAGTGACCCGGGCCGTGTCCCGCTTATGACTCTCGTCGCCCACCTCCCCGCCTCCGACACCCCCGACGAGCTCCTCGACGCCTTCGTCACGTGGGTGGAGTCCCGCGGCCTCGAGCTCTACCCGGCCCAGGAGGAGGCCCTCATCGAGGTCGTCTCCGGCTCCAACGTGATCGTGAACACGCCCACCGGGTCGGGGAAGAGCCTGGTGGCCGCCGGGGCCCATTTCACCGCCCTGGCCGCCGGCCGGCGCAGCTTCTACGCCGCTCCGGTCAAGGCGCTCGTGTCGGAGAAGTTCTTCGACCTGTGCGCCACCTTCGGGACCGACAACATCGGGCTCATGACGGGCGACGCCGCCGTCAACGCCCGGGCCCCGATCATCTGCTGCACGGCCGAGGTGCTGGCCAACATCGCCCTGCGCGACGGGGCCGCCGCCGACGTCGGCCAGGTGGTCATGGACGAGTTCCACTTCTACGCCGACCCCGACCGGGGCTGGGCCTGGCAGGTCCCCATCCT
>JBOGFO010000795.1:0-3054 GCA_050743445.1 Acidimicrobiia bacterium | reverse complement strand
CGTCATGGGCCACCACCTGATCGAGCTGGGCGGCACCCCCGGCCCGGAGTTCGGTCCCATCCTGCGTGCCTGCCTCGAAGCCCAACTCGACGGAGCGTTCACGACGGTCGACGCCGGAGTCGAGTACCTCAGGGGCCTTCTCGCCGGAGAAGGGGAGCCGTAGCACCCGCTGAGTCGAGCCAACCACAGGGTCTCGCACCGGGCCACTGCTCCATGCTGCGTCGGGCCTGAATGGGAGAATCGGGAGTCGCCACGGCTACGGGTCCTCCGCCGGGTCGGGGACGATGGGCAGTAGTCGGACCCGGGCTCGACCGGGAACGAGGGTGACGACGGCCCCCGCGGCCAGGCTGTCCTCGGCGTCGGGTAGAACGGCGAGCACGATGCGCGCTTGGGCTTCGGGTCGGTGGGGGCTGCGGCGCAGGAGGATCACGCTCGGGCCTGGGTGTCGTCCGAGCGCCAGGATCTCGCCGAAGTCCGTGTCGGCCGACAGCACGACGCGATCAGCGGCGGCGGCGGAGAGCATGATCTCGGTGTCCGGCGCCCCCAGGAGTCCGAGATCACCGACGTGGACGGCGTCGTGACCGGCGTCTTCGAGCAGTCGGGAGACCTCGGCCGAGAGTGATTCGTCGACGAGGAATCTCACCCGGCGGAGCGGAGCGGCAGTTCCCGTTCGTCGACCGCGGCGGCGGCGTACCGGAGCGCCTCGTTCACGTCATCCCGGCTGAGTTGCGGGAACTCCGTCAGGATCTCCTCGGTGGTCATGCCTTCCGCGATCATCCCCACGACGGTCGCCACCGGGATGCGGGTCCCGCTGATACAAGGCACACCCCCCATGATGCGGTGGTCGACGTGGACACGTTCGTAGGTCACCGGGCCATGGTACGCCCGGGGGGCCCATCGAGGGTGGGAGACGAACGGCCGGCCGACCCAGATGAGACGACTATCTCAAATAGTGGACATTCGGTGTCGTCCGCGGGACATGGTTCGGGACATGGACGCGGCCCGGAACGTGCCGGCACGTGTCGGCACCGGACGGCAGATGCGCTGGTCAGCGACCATGCCGTGCCGTCGTGTTCCCCTGTGTTCCCCCGGCGAATGACCCTCTCAAGATGGAGACACGGGTTCGAATCCCGTACGGGCTGCGTAAAAGTGCTGATCAGGGGCCATTTCTGATAGGTCGGGGGTGGCCTCTCGATTTTGTCATCCATAGAACGTGCCGCTGGAGTGCCGCTGGAGTCACCCACTGAACGCCGGAAAGTGTCCGGTGCCCAAAATGACCACCTTCCGTAGTTACTCGTTGCTTGGCCCTGCTGATCGAAGGCTGTTTCTACCAGGACTTATAGATCAACGTCGATAGGGCGAGACTTCTCATCACTTCTCACAGTGAGCGGTCGTATTTCCGACTCTCGCTGACATTTCGCTGACATCGGAGCCCCGGGAGTTAGCCTCGGGGTACCGTCGTTCGTGCACGTCTCTCGAACTCCGCGAGGGAGGGACGACCTCGCCGAGTTCGTCCGGTGGGTCCGAGATGACCCTGGGGCCCGGGAGCAGCACTGGGTCGAGTGGAAGGGCGAGGTCGACCTCAAGGAAAAGGGGCATGCCAAGATCGCCAAATTCGGGTCGCCGCCGGTGGATGCTGCGGGCTGCTGATTGTCGCCGCGCTCGAGTCGGCACGGGCGCCTCGGCCGGCGGCGGGGGGGTGGCCCGCCGATCTCCTCGGTGCTCTTGCCGAGCAGCTCCGTCTGCTCGACGCCGCGCAGGCCGAGTTCCACGAGGCGGAACAGCGGGCCGTGCGTCTCGAAGCCGAGAACACCGCACTGCGCTCCCAAGTCCGTGATCTGCAGAACGTGCTGCGGGCGACGTGGCAGGCGATGAGCACGGCCATGGGGGAGTCGGTCAACGCTCTCACGATCCGATACGCCGAACGACTTGGCTCGATTGGCTAGCCCATTGGCCTGCGGCGAGGTCCCCAGCGGTCGTCTCCGACGATAGCGGGAGGTGCTCAGTCACCGGCGCCATGCCTCGGGGTCCTTATATGTCAGATGGGCCGGCGGCGCTGGGCTTAACGCAGGTAGATCGTCACACCGGTGCCGTATCATGGGGGTGTCTCATCCAGAGCGGCCTGAGGGACCTGGCCCAGTGAAGGCCCGGCAACCGGCTCGGCGAGCACGGTGCCAACGCCAGGTGCGATGAGGAGTGATCCGTGAGCCGTCTTCATTCCGCCGCCCCCGCGGCGTTTCCTGCCGTCCCATCCCCCGCGCCCGTGATCGAGGCGCTCACCGTGGCGCTGTCGGTACGGGCCCCGGTGCTGCTGTGGGGGTCTCCCGGATGCGGCAAGACCTCAGTCGTCCGTGCCCTAGCCGCCGCCGCAGGCTGGCCCTGCGAGGTGGTCGTCGCCTCCATCCACGACCCGACCGACTTCTCCGGCCTCCCGGTGGTGCGGGGCGCGGAGGTCGAGCTGGCCCCACCGCGGTGGGCTCGCCGTCTGGCTGGCGACGGCCCGGCCGTACTCTTCCTTGACGAGCTCACGACCGCTCCTCCGGCGGTCCAGGCGGCGCTGCTGCGGGTGGTGCTGGAGCGCACGGTCGGCGATCTCGACCTCGGACCGCAAGTGGCGGTGGTGGCCGCCGCCAACCCTCCCGGCGAAGCCGCCGGCGGCTGGGACCTCTCGCCGCCGCTGGCCAACCGCTTCTGCCACCTGGAGTGGCGCCTCGACGCAGGCGCTTTCGCCGCCGGGCTGTCCGCAGGCTGGCCGCCCCTGCGGCTGCCCGCCGGCGCCCTGGCGGACGGACCCGAGCCTGGGCCGTCCCGGGGTTTGGTGGCCGCCTTCGTCACCGCCCGGCCCAGCCTGTTGTGCGCCGTGCCCACGGGGGAGGCGGCCGGGCGGGCGTGGCCGTCTCCCCGGACGTGGGAACTGGTGGCCCGCTTGCTTGACGCCGCGCGGTGGACGGGCGTGTCCGCCGAAGCCCAGCACCTACTGCTCGCCGGTGCGGTGGGTGAAGGTGCCGCCCTCGAATTCACGGCCTGGGAGGCGGCCCTCGACCTCCCCGACCC
>JBOGFO010000794.1:0-5760 GCA_050743445.1 Acidimicrobiia bacterium | reverse complement strand
GCTTCTCTTCGGCGCGTCCATCGCCCTCGCACCCCTGGCGGCGAGAGCCGCGACCCAGAACGTGGCACTGAAGAACAGAGCGTTCACCCCGGGCAACGTGTCCATCGCGCCGGGTGACACGGTCGTGTGGAAGAACGACGACAACCTCGACCACACCGTGACCTTCACGGATAACGATCTTCACCCCGACTGTCCTCCCCGCCTTCTCGCGGAAGAGGACTGCCTGGAGCCGGGCGAGTCGATCAGCCGCACGTTCAACGATCCCGGCAAGTTTGACTACCGGTGCAAGCTCCACCCCCCCATGACGGGCACGGTCGTCGTCGCCGCGGCCACGACCACCACCGCAGCACCGACGACGACCGCGCCGCCGACCACGACCACCACCGCCAGCACGACGACGACCACCCGGCAGCTGGCCACCAGCTCCACCCAGGCCCCGACCACGACGAGGTCGACGGTGCCCGAGGACACAACCACCACACTCACCCCGAGCGAGGCGCCCGAGTTCGATCCGGACGGGGGGGACAACGACGGCGGCGGGGACGACGAGGGTGACGGTGCGACAGCGGCTCCCGCTTCGGACGACGGCGGGGGCAGTGGCACCGTGGCCCTGATCGTGCTGGCGCTGCTGGCCGTGGCCGGTGGGGGCGGCGTCCTCCTGTGGCGCCTGCGACCCCGACCGGCTCCCTAGACCTCCCCGGCTCAGGCCGCGTCCCCGCCCGGTGGGGACCCGTCGGAACCCGGCCCGAGGGCCCGTTTCCCTTCCCGGCGCTTCCGGACCTTCGTCCGGGCCTGGTCCGCCTTCCGCTTGGCCGCGGTCAGCGCCCGGCGGGCCCAGACGTACTCGGTGGCGAGAACCGCCAGCCCGCCGATGATGAGGAGCGGCCCGGGGAGGAGCGGCAGCACGATCCCGGCGAACCCGGCGAGGACGAGGGCGACACCGATCACCGTGACCGCGATCCGGCGGCTGCTCCGCCCGATGAAGATCACGACTGCCCACAGGCGTGACATCGAAACCCCCGTGGTGATTGAGTAACCTTGTGTCGCCCCTGGTAGGAGGAGGAATCCTACCGGCGCACCACGAATTCCCGAAGACTACGGCGAGGGGTCGAGCAGAGCGCCGCCGCAGCGACGGACGGGAGCGCCGAGCGCATGCCCACGAAGCGCACCGTCGTCGCAGTTGCCGGCGTGTTGCTCCCCCTCGCCCTGAACCTTCCCGCCTCACCTCTGCGCAGCACCCCCGCTGATCACGCCAGCCCCAAGAGCCACGACACGGAGGCCCAGCCGTCGTCGGTGACCGGTGAGCCGGACGGCGGGGACGGGCGGCTCACCATCAGGTTGGCGACCGGTGCCTTCGACCCCCTGGAGGGGGTCCCGGAGGTTGCCGCCCCCCTCCGGGCCGGCGAGGACGGCGTGCTCCTCGTCCAGGTCCACCCGCCGTCGTCACCGGCGGTCCGGGCCGCCATCTCCGGCGCCGGCGGCGAGATCCTCGGGTCGATCCCCGAGGCCACCTATCTGGTGCGGGCCGGGCCGGGGGTCGCCGGCGCCCTGCGGAAGCTGGCCGCCGTGCGGTGGGTCGGCCCCTACCACCCCGCCTACAAGCTCTCCCCCGGCCTGGCCGCCCAGCCCGGGGAGCCCGTCCACGTCTACGCCCACCCGGGAGTCGACACCACGCGTCTGGCGACCGAGGCGGCCCGGCTGCCGGGTGTCTCCGAAGCAACGCCGGCCGGCTCCCGGCTGGTGGTGGCGGCCGCCGCTCCTGCCGCCCTGCCCGCCCTGGCCCGCCTCACCGGGACGGAGTGGCTCGAGCCCGTTCCCCACCAGGAGCTCCACAACGGCAATGCCCTCTGGGTGTCCGACACCGGGGTCCGGGACACCCTCGGCGCGGCCGCCCCCGGACGGCTCGACGGCTCCGGGCAGGTCACGGCCGTGGCCGACACGGGCGTCAACTACATCCCCGAGGGTGGCGTGCCGGCCCAGGCGGCCTTCTCCGACTGCGCCCAGGGCCCCCGGGCCTGCCTCACCGCCGACTACGTCCAGGCCGAGCCGGGACCCGGGTCAGGGCCACTGGGCTCGGTGGTCCCCACCGGCGCCCACCACCGCAAGCTGGCCGCCTACCTGGCCGTGGCCGGTGATCCGCTGGCCCGCTCCCGGGAGCCGGCCTGGCACGGCACCCACACCGCCGGGTCGGTGGCCGGCGACTACCCCGACGCCGCCGGCGCCTACGGGACCCGGAGCCGTGAGGCGGACGGCGTGGCTCCGGCCGCCCGGCTCGTCTACCAGGACATCGAGGCCGCCGGGTCGCTGGCGCTGCCCGACGATCACGCCGAGCTCTTCGCCCAGGCCTACGACCTGGACGGCGACGGCGCCTACGACCCGGACGAGGACGCCCGGGTGCACAGCAACTCCTACGGCGCCGACCTCGGGCTGGACCAGGGAGCCCAGCCCATCCGCATCGACGACTTCATGGCCAACCACCCCGACATGCTGGTGGTGTTCTCCGCCAGCAACGACGGCCCCCGGCCCTTCACCCTCCCCGGTGGCCAGCAGAGCTCGAAGAACGCCCTCATCGTGTGCGCCTCGGAGAACGGCGGCCAGCCCACCGCCACCTACGACGGGCTGGCCGACTTCTCCAGCCATGGGCCGACCGCCGACGGCCGCCTCAAACCCGACCTGTGCACTCCCGGCCAGGTGGTCCTGTCCCCCAGGGGGGGCAGCGCCGACGACGACCACTACCAGCAGGGCACCTCGATGTCCGCTCCCATCGCCGCCGGGCTGGCCACCCTGGTGCGCCAGTACTTCTGGGACGGCTACGGGCCCGCCACCGGATCGGGGTTCGCTCCCGGCAGCCCCGACACCGCCCGGCGGCACAACCCGTCGGCGGCGCTGGTCAAGGCGGCGCTGGTCAACTCGGCGCAGCGCATGCGGGGCGCCCACACCGGCGACGACGGCGACAAGGGGGCCGAGGACGGGATGTGGCCGTCGGCCGGTCAGGGCTACGGCCGGGTCATGCTCGACTCCACCCTCCACTTCACCGGCGAGCGCCGGAACCTGTTCGTGGCCGACCACCCCGCCGACCTGGAGACGGGCGGGACGGCCGAGTACGCCCTCGACACCGCCCCGGGCGAGCCCCTGACGCTGACCCTGGCCTGGACCGACCCGGCGTCCGCCTTCGCCGCCGGGGGGCCGGAGCTGGTCAACGACCTCGACCTCGAGGTGACCGCCCCGGACGGCACCGTCTTCCTCGGCAACGAGTTCAACACCCAGTCGCCGTTCCTCGGGACGCCCGGCAACCCCGGCGCCGAGGTGGGCGAGTCGGTGGCCGGCGGGCTGGCGGACCGCCGGAACAACCTGGAGGCGGTCCGGATCGCGGCGCCGGCCCCCGGTCGCTGGACCGTCCGGGTCAAGGCCGCCGACGTCCCCTTGGGGCCGCAGGGGTTCGGTCTGGTGGCGAGCGGCCGGATGGCCACCGACACGCCCCGGATCAGCCTGGACGCCGCCCGGGCCCGGCCGGGGACGGGGGTGCCCGCCTACCTGCTCGGGACCGGCCTCTCGGGCGCCGCCGTCGACGGGTTCACCCGCCTCGCCCCGTCCGTCTACCAGCGCCTGGTCACCGTGGGCTCCGAGGCGGTCACGGTGGGTGCCGCCGGCGTGGAGGCCGTCCTGGCCGCCGACGACGACCTCCCGGTCGTCTCCGGGACGGAGGTCGAGTCCCTGGCCGCTGACACGGCCCGCATCCGGTGGTCCACCGACGAGCGGTCCTGGGGCGAGGTGGTGCTGATCGACGAGAGCGGCGACACCCGGCGCTTCCCCGACGTGGCCGCGGTGGCCGAGTACCCGGGCCTCACCACCCCGACCATCGAGAATCAGGGCGGCCTCCTCGACCAACCGGTCGTCGCCGCCACCCACCAGGTGCTGGTCACCGGCCTCTCCCCGGGCGCCACCTACCGCTACGAGGTGGTGGCCGGCGACGAGGCGGGGAACGCCGGGCCGGGCGCATCCGGGGAGTTCACGTCGAGCGCCGCCATCTTCGCTCCCGACGCCCTCGACGTGGCCCAGCTGCGCTCCGCCGACGCCGGCACCGGGCGGCCGATGCTGGGCCCCGAACAGCCCTGGGGGACCTCGGCTCAGCTCTTCGCCGGTCACATCAAGGGCGGCGGGCCCAACCCCCTGCCCCTGCCCGAGCTCGGGACGGCGGGAGCCGGCTCGATCAACCTGATGCCCGCCTTCATGTTCCGCCTGCCCGACGGCGTCGACGCCGGCCGCATCACGGGCGCCTCCGTCCAGCTCTTCAGCGGTCACGATCTGGTGGCCGAGAACGACCGCCCGGCGTACTCACTCGACCTGCTCGGCTCGGGCGTGGAGGCCGAGTGGGGCCCGGGGACCAGCTACGAGACCGTGGACCGGGCACCGGCCGACGTGCACCTGGTCCCGGAACCGACGCTCCACCGGGGTGGGAACGTCGCCTACACCTTCGCCGTGGCCTGCAACGACCTCCCCGGGTTCGTGGCCAACCTCGCCGGAGACGCCGCCGGCCGGCGGGCCCTGGCCTTCCGGCTGCGGTCGCTGTCCTCCCAGACGGCATCCGCCCTGGCCTTCGAGACCGGGCTGGGGCGGCGGTCCCGCGGCTTCCACCTGCGACCTCGGTTGCTGCTCCACCTCGACGGGGCGGATCCCCAACCCTGCCGGCCGCACGAGCCCGCCCCCACCATCTCCACGGTGCTGGTCGACCACGTCGACGACACGTCGGCGGTGGTCACCTGGCGGACCGATGTGCCGGCGGACTCGACCGTGTACTTCCGCCGGGGGGGCGATGCGGTGTGGACGCCGGTGTCGAGCCCGTTGCGGGTGACGCAGCACATGGTGCGGGTGGCGGGGCTCGCACCGGTCGGCCGCTACGAGTTCGCCGTCCGATCCGTGGGCTGCGGGGGGACGGCCGTGGACGACAACGGCGGGGCGGCCTACGCCCTGTTCTCCGAGGCCTACGAGGCCCCCGTCGTGTCGCGCGCCTTCGCCACCCCCGGGGCCACCGGACAGCTCGTGGGCTGGACCACCAACCAGCCCGCCACCTCGACGGTCCGCTACGGGCCGGCCCCCGACGCCCTCGACCAACGGCTGGACAGTACGGAGATGGTGACCTCCCACCGGCTGACCCTGACCGGCCTGGACCCGTGCCGGCTCCTCTACTTCGTGGTGGAGAGCACGAACGAGGGCGGGATCACCGGACGGTCGCCGGTGCTGGCCTTCGACCGCTCGGGCGCCGGGACGGAGGCGGTGGTCGCCTTCGACTTCGACGACGGGCCCCAGGGGTTCTCGGCCTCTCCACCGGAGGGCAGCGGCGGCCTCTCCGGGGTCGGGCCCGGTTCGGGGGAACCGGAGCCGTCCCTCAACCCCACCACCTGGTCGCACCGTTCCGAGCCCGTCTTCGCCGGCTCCCCGGCCATGCGCACCGTGCTGCGCGACTCCGCTCCCGGCTACAGCTCGGGGGCCGACGTGCGGCTGGTGTCGCCGCCGGTGACCCTTCCCCTCGGTTCCGCCCGCCTGCGGTTCCGGGAGTGGTACCTCCTGGCCGGGACCGACGACCGGGCCACGGTCGAGATCTCCGCCGACGGCGGCGCGGGGTGGACGACCGTCCGGGACGGAGCCGCCCCCGGCCACACCGGCTTCCCGGCCCCGGCAATGACCGAGGTGGCCCTGGATCCGGCCCTGGCCGGCCAGGTGGTGCACCTCGCCTTCCGCCTCCGCGCCGTAGCCGCCGGC
>JBOGFO010000793.1:0-4260 GCA_050743445.1 Acidimicrobiia bacterium | reverse complement strand
GCCCTGCGCCGGGCGGCCAGGCCGGTGACCGGCTCCTGAGCCCGGGTTGTCGACCGCAGAGCGCCTGACCGCGGCCCGGTGCTGGTGCCGGGAGATCGCCGGCACGATGGTGCGGGAGTGGCGCCAGGACCGGGTGTCGGGCCTCGCCGCCGAGATCGCCTTCTTCGGGCTGCTGGGCTTCTTCCCGACGCTCGTGGCCACGGCCGCCGCCCTCGGGTTCCTCGAACCGCTGGTGGGCGTGGCCGCCGCCGGAGATGTGCGCCGGCAGGTGCTCGGCTTCGTCTCGAATGCCCTGTCCGAGGAGGCGAACCAGGTCGTGACCGCGATCGACCGTCTCTTCACCCAGAGCCAGGCGGGGACGCTCACGGTGGGCCTCGCCCTCGCGCTATGGGCCGCGTCCCGGGGTTTCGTGGCCACCGTCGGCGCTCTCGACATCGCCTACGACCTCGACGACCGCCGCGGCTGGCTGCAGACCCGCCTGACGGCTCTCGGGCTCGCCCTCGGGACCGCCGTCGTGGGCGCCGTGCTGCTCAGTGCCCTGGCCGTCGGCCCGCTGCTCGGGACCGGACGGGAGCTGGCCGATCGTCTCGGCATGGGCGACGGATTCGCCCTCTTCTGGGACTGGCTCCGGTGGCCGTTCGCCGCCGGCGTGGTCGTGGTCTGGACGGCGGTGATCTTCCACATCGCTCCGTTCCACCGCACGGCGTGGCGCTGGGACGTCCCCGGCGCGGTGCTCTCGGCGATCCTGTGGGTGGGGGTGACCGGGGGCTTGCGCCTCTACCTCGCCCTGGCCCGGGACACCAACCCGGTGTTCGGCACCCTGGGCGGTGCGCTCATCCTCATCGTGTGGCTGTATCTGCTGGCGATGGCGCTGATCGCCGGGGGCGAGCTCAACGCCGTCCTCATCGGGCGCTACCGCGTCCGCCAGACGCCCGGTCGCCACTGGGACCTCCCGGGCCGGCTGCTGCATCTCGTCCGGAGTCGGGGGTCTGGGGGCTGAAGGACTGTTGCGCAATCGAACCGGGCCCTCCTGGTCGGCGAGGAGCGGCTGGTCCCTTTCGGGATCGCCGACCGGCCAGGAAGGCCCGGGGTCCGCTCGGTCTGGAGGGCCATCCGATCTCTTCTCGAGGGACGTGCCTCCCCCTTGGACCAACGTCACCCGGACCGTCCGTACATGAACGGGTGGGGCGCGCGCAGCTGTAGGGGTACTCGCCTGGGGCCCCGAAGGTGTGCTCCCAGGTCTGGCCCGTCCCCTGCTTGATGCCGGAGTCGAACGAGCCGTCGTCGGCCGTCACCGAGTGCTTGTCCTGCGCCACGGCACCCGCTGGTTCGCTTCCGACGGCGGGAGCGGCCCGAAGAGCATGATCCCGCTCACCGCCGCCACCAGCAGGAGGCGTGCCGTACGCCGGGCCTGCTGGTGTTCATGGCATCCTTCTTTCTCATTTTCTCAGCACGCGCTGGGCTGGCGCGGGTTCAACTGGGCGCACGTCAGCTGGGCCTTCCACGCCTCGGGCATCTTCTGGACCCAGCCGTTGTAGGCGATGGGGTAGATGAAGATCCCGTTGCCGCCCTGGCCGTAGAAGCCGGTGGGCTGGGCATCCATCTGGATCGCCTGTTCGGCGTTCGTCAGGACCTCGCCGACGATCGTGGCGTCAGAAGGGTCCCCGTCGCCGTTGGGATCACCGTCGACCACGATCATCTTGTTGCAGGACTTGTTGGTCACGTAGCCGTAGCCGCCACCCTTCTTGGCTCCGAAGTTGATGCCGTGGACGCCGGGGCAGGCCGGCAGCGTCTTGACGACTTTGTTGGTGTCCAGGTCGGTGACGACGATGTTGGCGCTGACCGTGCCCGCCGTCAGCATGTAGCTGTCGTCCGGGCTGACCGGCGTCTGGATGGGGACCAGGCCGAAGGGGCCGCTGGACTCACCGGTCACCGGGTCGTAGTTCTCCCGCCAGTCGATCGTGTACCGGTCCCGGACCTCACCGCTGGGCGTCGGGCACGCCGGTTCCTCGATCGAGATGCAGTCCATGGTGTGGGCCCACAGGTTGGCGTTGTAGGCCCGCTTGCCGTCGTTGGTGATCGAGATGGCCACCGGATGGGCACCGGCCTCGTACTTGCGCATCTCGCCCGTCTCCAGGTTGAAGATCGAGACGGTGTCCTCGAACGAGTTCGGGGTGACGGCGTACTTGCCGTCACCGCTCACCCGGTGGCCGTGGGGGAAGGCGGGGTTCTTCCCCCGCGCCTGGGTGAGGTAGGACCGGACGATCTCGGTGCCCCCGGGAGCGACCTCGACGATCCTGCCCCCGCCGTTGTTGGGGATGATGAGGTTGTCGTTGCTCGACCTCGTCACGATGTGGGACGGCGAGGGCCCGACCTCCAGCTCACGGAGGATTTTCCCGGTCTCCCGGTCGAAGACCGTGATGTTGTTGGAGTACCAGTTGGGTGGAGTACAGGTACTTCCCGTCCCGGTCCGACCAGAAGTTGTGCGGGTTGTTCAGGTCGACCGAGGGGGCGAACCACTTGCTCTTCATGGCCCACGTCTCGGTGTCGAAGGCGGTGATCGAACCTGGTTTGGTCTTGCCCTCTCCCATCTCCCACTGGCTGCCGTAGTAGACGGTGCCGACGCCGGGTTCGGGCGGCGGCGTGGGTGCCTTGAGCGTCACCGGCTCCTTGAACCGGTCCTGGAAGTGGGCATCCAGGTTGGGGATGGGGTTGGGAGTGCCGTCGGCGTTGTGGGTCATGATCGGGGCCGCCGGGTACTCCGGGTCTCAGGTGGTGTCGCTCTTGTCGTAGCGCGGCCAGTTGGCCGGTTCCGTGATGACGAAGAACGAACCGACCGTGCGCATGATCTCGTCGGCCGAGCTCGGCATGATCTCGTGGTCGATCCAGCGCAGCTTCGGCCCGAAATCCGCCCCCGGCGTGGTCGGGTCGTCGATGGCGACGGCCCCCAGCATTTAGGGGTGCACGACGCACTGGAAAACGTAGAGACCGGGAGTGATGAGGTCGACCGACAGCTCACCGGTCCGGGGCCCCGGCTGGTTGTAGGGCATGTTCCGGGCGCCCTCCGGCCACACCATGCTCGTCACCGTGTGGGCCGACTCCGTGTACTGCTCCGAGATGTTGAACCTGATGGTGGTCGGGCCGACGCCGGCGGCCAGCGAGCGGGTCTTGAGGATGTCCTCGTGGTCCTCCCGGCCATTGTCGAACCAGTAGAAGGGCGTGTCGGTGAGGTTGAACGTGATGGGCGACTCCATCGGCGGCAGGGCAGCTCGGCCGTGGGTGTCCAGGTGGCTGGGTCGAAGTTGTCGATCGCCACCCGGTTGAGCGGCGCGGGGTCCGGGTGGTTCGACGGTCCGGCCCCCGCATCCCCGACGGCCGAGAAGACGGCGACGAGGCTGAGGACCGAGAGCATGGCCAAAGAGCTGCCGCCCCGGCCGAGCGGTACGGAACCGGGAAGACGGTCGTCTCGTGTCCCGGCGTATCCTCCTGTGAGGCGCAGGTGTCATCGGGCTTCCTCCCTGTTGTGACGATTGCTTCGTTGTGTGGTGCCGTGCCCATCCGGCGGTGGGCGCGTGAGGTGAGGCCCCAGCGCCCGCGCCGGCCCGGCGGGCTCGATTGATGACTGCTTTTGGCGGGCCGCTGACGGGGCGACGGAGAGGGCCGCGGGCGGGATGCCAGGACATTGCCCGCAAGCCAGGACCGCCGTTGGCGGCGGAATCCCGGTGTGAAACGGTTCTGCGGCATGCGCTCCCCTCTCGCACAGCCCGCAGGTCGCCCAGCGTCAACCCCATACGGGAATCGACGGATTCAGTCATTCAGAACATAATGGATAGGTGTCCTAGAAAATGAGGTCCTTCTCGCCGTGGGGAAGAAGCCTTTGGAAGCAAGGCGACATCGGACTTCGGGGCGATAGTCCACTGCTCGACCCGCCCGGGATTTGGTGCCCCAACCAGCCTATTTATTGGTTCGCGAGAAGTGCCGGCGGCCTCCGGGCCACGACCGGCCGGGCCGCATGGGGGGCCGCGAATTGGCCTGGAGCGGTGCCTGGTTGTGACCAAATCGTGACACCGGCAATTCCAGGCCGCCCTCCGGTGATTCCGGCCTTCCCCGGGACGCCGGCGGGCCGGATCAGCTGGCTGTGACGATCGATGCTGACGGCCACGGTGCCCGCTGGCCAGGGAACGCTCGACGGGGCGCAGCCGGCGGCGGTCGACTGCGCTCCCACTTCCGCTTCGAAGAGCACGGTCCGCCCGCTCAGCC
>JBOGFO010000792.1:0-6705 GCA_050743445.1 Acidimicrobiia bacterium | reverse complement strand
GCGCCGCGCCGGTGGCGGCCGCGGCCCGGCCACAGCCCGCCCCCCGGGCGATCGCCCACACGACACCGGCGAGGACGGCGCCGGCGGCCAGGGCCAGGAGCCGGGGTGCGTCGAGCGTCCGGAGCCCGGCCAGGTCGGCCAGCCACACCATCGGGAGGAACAGCGGGCCCTGGCTGGAGAACACCTCCCGGAACGGTGCGGCGCCGTCCCGCATGGCCAGGGCCGACGCCCCGTACACGCCGTCGTCGAAGCTCAGGTGCCCGGTGGCGAAGAAGGCCGGGAGCCGGAGGACCACCGCGCCAACCACCAGGGCGACGGGCAGGCGGCGACGGAGGCTCACGGTGGCGCCACGGTAGTGGAGCGCGTCGGGCCCCCGGGGGCGGCCGGTAGGCTCTCCGGCCGGGGTTCGGGGACCCGGGGAGGGAACATGGGGAAGTCGTACCGGGATCTGGTGCTGGAGGCCAAGGCGGGGCTTCGCCTGGTGTACCCCGACGAGCTGAAGGCCCGGATCGACAGCGGCGAGCAGATGGTGGTCATCGACGTGCGCGAGCCCGACGAGTGGGCCCGGGGGACCATTCCGGGGGCCCATCCCGTCGCCCGGGGCGTCCTCGAGCTCCAGGTCGACGGGAAGCTGCCCCTCGACGCCACCGTGGTGCTGTACTGCGCCGGCGGCGGGCGATCCGCATTGGCCGGGCGAAGCCTCCAGGAGATGGGGTTCTCGGCCGTGGAGAACCTCGAGGGTGGCTTCGACGCCTGGGCCCGGGCCGGCCATCCCGTGGCCCGACCCTGATCGCGACCACCCCCGGACGCGAGAACCGGGCCCCCGCGGTTGGAGGCCCGGCCGTCACTCTGTGTTCAGCTACCGGCGGTCAGCCGCCCTGGTCACCGGGAGCGGCGTTGGGCATGTCCTCGTCGATCGGTTCCTGGGGGTCGATGCTGGTGACGTCCCGGGCGTCCGACTTGCCGTACGGCCGGTCGGCACCCGAGGTTCCCTGGTTGGGGTGGCGTCCGGGCTCGGTGCCCTCTTCCTTGCCGACGTCTTCGCCGCGGCGGTTCGCGTAGGGTCAGACTCCACAGGGGCTCCAGAGGATCGGTGGGGTGAGAACCCCGATTCTCTGAGCCCCTGTGCCGCGACCGGTGGACCCCTACATCCCGGTCAGACCCCGCTCAGATCCGAAGCGCCGTCAAACTTCAGAGCGTCCTCAACCGTACATCGGCGCAACTCGCGTCGTTCACGTACACAATGGACACGAATCCCCAGAACGTTCGCTTCCGGGTTATTGGGAACACGATCCAAGCAAAGCTCTGGGCCGCCGGGACAACTGAGCCTGGAAGCTGGTCGGTTCAATCCACTGACAACTCCGTGGTCAATCCCGGTGTTTTCCAGGCCAACCATAATTTTAGTGCCGGCGCCCATACCATCAGTATCGATAATTTGACTGTCGACCAATACAGCATGCCGTTCGAACAGACCTCGGTGGGGTTTCCTCCCTGCAACCGTTGGGAGGACCAATTCCAACCACCGTATATTGAGGGGAACGGGCTCGCCTGGGTGTGTCAGTTGATCGAAGGGTGGGGTGATGACGGCGAGGACTACTATGGATGGGAACTGGCCACTAAGATGCGTCTGACACTTGCACCGGAGTTTGCGACCATGACTCGGGAACCGACGGCGGGTTTTCCTGGCTCGAACAGGGCACACGACAAGTCTGGCTCGAACAGGGCACACGACAAGTATGGCAACCTCATGGGCTGGCTCGTCTTCGCTGACGAGTCCAAGACGACTGTTCAGTTGATCGATCGATTCGGACGCCCACTCAAAGTCCATAAACACGACGACGGCACGGTCTCGATGACGGCACCGGACGGTGAACGAACGTATCCAAGGCCTGTTAAGCCTGAGGATCCGTTCAAATTGGATCTCGATGCCGCTGGCATGGTCATCGTGATTGACGGCCGAGAAAACCCGGCCGCGTCGTAGTTGTTGCCCTCCCACGGACGTTGGTGACGCGGTAGGGGTCACCAACTAGGGAGACCTCTGGGAGTAGGTCTGCGGGTGTCCAGGCCAACACCCACTCGGTGGTCTCTGTGGGTCACCGGGCCCCACTCAGGTTGCTAAAACGGATGCTTCCCGGCCCGATCAACTGGTAGAAGGCTGGGTCTGGCATCGCTCCATCCCCTACGCCACACAGAGGGGAGCTGGCCCGCTCCAATGGCGTGACCCCGGTAGGCCGCCGGACGCCCCCGGATGGCCGGTCGACGGCAGACGTGCCCTGGTTGGGTGGTGTGCGGGCTTGGGGCCGCGGTCCTTGATGAGTCCTCCTGCCCAGTCGGGTGCGCGCCTACGGTGGTCAACGGCCGGGCGGGGTGGTCATGGTAGGTTCGCAAGCAAGTCCGGGCGGGCGATCAGGAGGTCGTAGGGCGATGGCGAAGCACATTTTTGTCACGGGTGGTGTCGCGTCCAGCCTGGGGAAGGGCCTCACCGCCTCGTCCCTGGGTCGGCTGCTGAAGAGCCGGGGCCTGTCGGTCACCATGCAGAAGCTGGACCCGTACATCAATCTCGATCCCGGGACGATGAATCCGTTCCAGCACGGGGAGGTCTTCGTCACCGACGACGGTGGCGAGAGCGACCTCGACCTCGGCCACTACGAGCGCTTCGTGGACGTGTCGCTGCACCGCGACTCCAACTCCACCACCGGCTCCATCTACCAGGCGGTCCTGGCCAAGGAACGGCGGGGCGACTACCTGGGCAACACCGTGCAGGTGATCCCCCACATCACCAACGAGATCAAGGAGCGGATCCGGCGCCTGGCCATCGACGAGGTCGACGTGGTCATCACCGAGATCGGCGGCACCGTCGGCGACATCGAGATCCTCCCCTTCCTGGAGGCGATCCGGCAGTTCCGCAAGGACGTCGGCCGGGACAACGTGTTCTACGTCCACGTCACCCTGGTGCCGTTCATCGGCCCGTCGGGGGAGCAGAAGACCAAGCCCACCCAGCACTCGGTCACCGAGCTGCGCAGCCGGGGCATCCAGCCCGACGCCATCGTGTGCCGTTCCGACCGGCCCATCCCCATCAAGCTGAAGGAGAAGATCTCCAAGCTGTGCGACGTGCCCGAGGAGGGGATCGTCTCCGCCATCGACACGCCCAACATCTACGAGATCCCCCTCGTCCTCCACGACGAGGGCCTCGACGCCTACGTCTGCCGGGTGCTCGGCCTCGAGCACCACGAGACCTCCCTCGACAGCTGGCGGCGCCTGGTGCGTCGCGTCGAGGCGGCCACCACCGAGGTGCGCATCGGTCTGGTGGGCAAGTACGTGAACCTGCCCGACGCCTACCTGTCGGTGGTGGAGGCGATGAAGCACGGCGGCTACGAGCACGGCGCCAAGGTCGTCGTCGACTGGATCGCCTCCGAGGACGCCGAGGGTCTCCTGGCCGAAGGGCGCCTGCACGAGCTGGACGGGATCGTGGTCCCGGGCGGCTTCGGGGTCCGCGGGGTGGAGGGCAAGATCGCCTCCGTCACCTACGCCCGGGAGCACAAGGTGCCCTTCCTCGGCCTGTGCCTGGGGATGCAGTGTGCCGTCATCGAGTTCGCCCGCAACGTGTGCGGCCTGGCCGGAGCCAACTCCTCCGAGTTCGACCACGCCAGCCCCCACCCCGTCATCGACCTGATGGACGACCAGCGCGAGGTGGTCGACAAGGGCGGCACCATGCGGCTCGGCAACTACCCCGCCAAGCTCACGCCGGGCTCCATCGTGCGGGAGGCCTACGGCGACGAGGTCATCTACGAGCGCCACCGGCACCGCTACGAGTTCAACCCCCGGTACCGCCGGCGGCTCGAGGAAGCGGGCCTGCGGGCGTCGGGCGCCTCGCCCGATGACCGCCTCGTCGAGTTCGTGGAGCTCGACCGGTCGGTCCACCCCTTCTTCGTCGCCACCCAGGCGCACCCCGAGTTCAAGAGCCGGCCCAACCGGCCGCACCCTCTCTTCGCCGGGCTCGTCAAAGCCGCCCTGGCCCGGGCCGAGGCCCGCATGCCCCGGCTGCCCCTGCCCGAGGAGGCGCAGGTCGGCTGACCAGTCCGAGCGGGGTGTCCCCGGGCAACGGGAGGTACGAGCACCTCGACTCCCGTGAGCTGGCCCGGGGCGGGTTCCTGAGCTTCGTCGAGGAGCGGTTCCGGGCCCCCGACGGCGAGGAGATCACGCGCTGGAGCGTCCGCCACCCGGGGGCGGTGGTGGCGGTGCCCCTCGTCGACGGCCCCGGCGGTCCGGCGGCGATCTGCGTGCGCCAGTTCCGGGCCGCCGTCCGGCGCGAGATGCTCGAGCTCCCCGCCGGCAAGCTGGACGTGGAGGGCGAGGACCCCGACGCGGCGATGAGCCGCGAACTGGCCGAGGAGATCGCCCGCCGTCCGGGTCGCCTGGTCCGGCTGGCGTCGTTCTGGAACTCGCCCGGTTTCTGCACCGAGCTGACCCATGTCTATGTGGCTGTCGATCTGGAAGAGTGTGAGCCACCTGGGCCTGCCAAGGCGGAGGAGCGCCACATGACCATCGAGACTGTGCCCCTGGCCGACGTCGATCGCCTCGTCGCCGGCGGCGAGATCGCCGACGCCAAGACCATCATCGGCCTGTGCCTGGCCGAGCGGTGGCTGCGCTCCGGGAGCCGAGAGGCGGGACTGTGAGCCCGGCCCGAGGTACGCCCAAGCCCGGGGGCAAGGCGAAGGCGGCGGGGAAGGCGGCCGGCAAGACGGCGGCCAAGGGCAAGGGCGCCACCAAACGGGCGAAGGCCAAGAAGCCTGCCGGGCTGCCCGAACCGCTGCGGGTCCCTCTCGTCGTCGGTGTCCCCCGGGAGAGCAAGGGCGGCGAGCACCGGGTGGCCATCACCCCCGACGGCGTATCGGAGCTGGCCCACCTCGGCGCCACCGTGGTGGTGGAGGCCGGCGCCGGGCTCGACTCGTCGATCTCGGACGACGAGTACCGCGGTGCGGGGGCCGAGATCGCCAAGGACGCGGTCGAGGTGTGGGAGCGGGGCGAGGTCATCTGCAAGGTGAAGGAGCCCCAGGCCGACGAGTTCGAGCTCATGTGGGGCGGGCAGATCCTCTTCACCTACCTCCACCTGGCCGCCTATCCCGAGGTGGCCCGGGCGTTGCTCGACCGGCGTGTCATCGGCGTCGCCTACGAGACCGTGCAGCTCGACAGCGGGGCGCTGCCCCTCCTCGCCCCGATGAGCGAGGTGGCCGGCCGGATGGCGCCCCAGATCGGCGCCCACTACCTCGAGCACCACAACGGCGGGCGAGGGGTGCTCATGGGTGGCGCTCCCGGCGTCCGCCCGGCCCGGGTGGTCGTGCTCGGGGCGGGGAACGTCGGCTGGAACGCGGCCTGGATCGCGGCCGGCATGGAGGCCGAGGTCTGGCTCCTCGACCGCAACCTCGACCGGCTCCGCTGGGTCGACCAGATCCACAAGGGGCGCATCCTCACCCTGGCCTCCAACCGGGGGGCGGTGGCCCGGGCGGTGACCAACGCCGACCTGGTGGTGGGTGCGGTGCTGGTGCCCGGCGGGCGGGCCCCGGTGCTGGTCAGCGAGGAGATGGTGGCCTCCATGCGGCCCCGGGCGGTGGTGGTCGACTGCGCCATCGACCAGGGCGGCTGTCTGGCGACCTCCCGGGAGACGACCCACGCCGATCCGGTCTACGAGGTCCACGGCGTCGTCCACTACTGCGTGGGCAACGTGCCCGGCGCCGTCCCCGTCACCTCGACCAAGGCGCTCACCAACGCCACCCTGCCCTACCTCGTGGAGCTGGCCGTGCAAGGGCCCCAACGGGCGGCGGCCGATCCCGCCCTCGCCGCGGGGTTCAACACCATGGGCGGCCGCGTCGTCAATCAAGCGGTCGGCGGCGCCCTCGGCTACCCGGCCGTCCGCCTCGACGAGCAGTGGGGTGCCTGAGACCGGCGCCGAGCCCGACCGGCTCAGCCGGCTCCTGGCCGAGCACCAGACCTGGCTGACCGTCGAGCGGGGCCTGTCGGCCAACACCCTGGCCGCCTACCGGCGCGACCTCGGGGCCTACGGGTCGTTCCTCCGGGGGCGAGGGGTCGACGACCCCACCGCAGTGGGGGAGGAGGTCGTGGGCGCCTTCGTGGAGTCGCTCAAGGCGGCCACCGACGAGGACGGGCGGCCCCGCTACAAGCCGTCGTCCGTGGCCCGCACCCTGGTGGCGGTGCGCTCCTTCCACGGCTTCTGCGCCGAGGAGGGCCACACGCCGGCCGACCCGAGCGCCGACGTGGCCGCCCCCCGGGTGCCCCAGGCGCTGCCCAAGGCGCTCACCGAGGCGGAGGTGGAGGCGTTGCTCGAGGCGGTGGTGGGCGACGAACCGGCCGCTCTGCGGGACCGGGCCATGCTCGAGACGCTCTACGCCACCGGGCTGCGGATCTCCGAGCTGGTGGGGCTCGACGTCGCCGACATCGATCTGGAGGACGGGTTCCTGCGCGCCTTCGGCAAGGGCGCCAAGGAGCGGGTGGTGCCGGTCGGCCGGGTCGCCCGGGCCGCCCTCACCGCCTGGCTGCCGGTCCGGGCCACGCTCGTCCGCTCCGGTGGCCGAGCGGGACCCTCGGGTTCGGCCCGGCGCCGTCCCGACCCCGAGGCCCTGTTCGTGAACCCGGCCGGCCGGCGCCTGACCCGCCAGGGGGCCTGGAAGATCGTCCGGGGCCACGGCC
>JBOGFO010000791.1:0-5635 GCA_050743445.1 Acidimicrobiia bacterium | reverse complement strand
CGTTCCTGCGGAACGACAGGTGTTCCGGAGGAACGCCGGAATCGGCGGGCGGCAGGCTGCGGGGCGGCGGCCTCCGTCAATGCGGGGGTTTGCGTGGCGCGCGGCGCTCGGGCCGGCCGGGGGCGGGCGGCCGGCGGGGCGGGGGAGTGGGGTTACGGGCGGTGGAGTTTGGCGGCGAAGGCGGTGAGGATGGCGCGGATGCCGTGGGTGGGGAGGTCGTCGGGGGTTTCGGGGAGGTCGAGGAGGTAGCGGAGGACGCCGTTCCCGTCGTTGTCGAAGCGGGCGCCGGCGTGGGCCAGGATCGCTTTGGACGCCTGGTTCTCGGAGAGGACGAGACCTTCGAAGCGGTGGATGCCCCGCTCCCGGGCGGCGAGGACGATGGCGTCGAGGAGGAGTGCGCCGGCGCCGCGGCCCTGGTAGTCGTCGATGACGGTGACGGCCGCTTCGGCGGCGTCGGGATCGGAGAGGCGCACATAGCGGGAGACGCCAACGACCGTGGGAGTGCCGCCCTCGTCGGTGAGGCCGACCAGGGCGAAGTGGTCCTCGTCGTCGACGTTCATGAGGAAGTCGAGGAGGGAGGACGTGAGCCGGGGGGTGGGGGAGAGGAAGCGGCGGTAGCGGGACCGGGAGGAGAGCCGGTCGAAGGCGGCCACCACCAGGTCGCGATCCTCGACCTTCAGCGGGCGCAGGATCATCGGCGTGCCGTCCCGGAGCTGGAACCGTCCGGGCCGGGCGGGAGGTGTAAGGGGCCGGGGGATCTCGCTCCGGGGCGACCGAGGCCGGCTCGGACCGGTGTCGCGGTCGGGTCGCCAGCCGGGCGGGAGGAGGGCGCCCTCGGACGGAGCCGGCACCATCTCGGGAGCGATCACGCCACCCTCGGCCCGAGGGGCTTTCCGGGGACCGGTTGGGCGCGGGGATAGAGCAGCACCTGGGTGCAGCGGAACAGCGCCAGGGTCTGTCCCGCCTCCTCGTGCGTGATCTCGGCGTCCCACACCTGCGTGGTCCGGCCGCCGTGGACCATCCAGGCCCGGCAGGCCAGCGCGCCGGCCGTGGCCGTGGCCAGGAAGTTGGATTTGAGCTCGGCCGTGGTGAAGCCGACGGCCCCCTCGGGGAGCGAGACCTGGCATCCGTAGCCGGCCGACGTGTCGGCCAGGGTCACCACGGTGCCGGCATGGAGGTAGCCGTTGCCGGCGAGGTGCGTCCGGCCCAGCGGCAGGCGGCTCCGGAGCTCGCCGGGCTCGGCCGAGATGACCTCGATGCCGAGCAGCCCAGGCAGGTGACCGGCGCTCAGCCGCTCGAGCTGCCCAACCAGATCGTCGCCGTCATCGGGGATCGGGTTCACGAGTTGCGTCATGCAACCTATAGTAACGACAATACCGTTGCTTTGTGAAACGGAGTAGCATGAGTTCATGAGACGCACGAGCTTTGCCGGGATGAACTGCTCCGTGGCCGGAGCGCTGGAGATCCTCGGTGAGTGGTGGACGATGCTCATCGTGCGCGACGCCTTCATGGGGGTCCGGCGCTTCGAGGAATTCCAGCGTCGCCTGGGGATCGCCCGCAACGTGCTCACGACCCGCCTCCAGAAGCTGGTGGCAGCCGGCATCCTCGAGCGGCGCCGCTACCAGGAGCGCCCCGAGCGCTTCGAGTACCGCCTGACGGCCAAAGGGCTCGACCTCTACCCGATCCTCGTGTCCCTCATGCAGTGGGGCGACCGCTGGGGACCGGGTGAGACCAATGGCCCTCCGGTGGTGCTCGTCCACCGGGCCTGTGGGCACGAGAGCCAACCGCATCTGGTGTGCAACCAGTGTGGGGCTCCGGCCGACCCCCGGCAGATGAATCCGATCGCCGGACCCGGCTATGACGACCGGGAGGAGCTGGCCCCTCACCTCCGGCCGCCTCCGATTGCCTCGGGGCGTACTGGCACCTAGTGTCAGTTCCCTGGGAGCGTCCGGGGGAGGGGTCGATGTCCACGGTTGACGAGATGCTGCAGCAGTTGCTCGCGTCCGGAGAAGGCCACGCCGATCCCTATCCGTTGTACCGGTCGGTGCGGGAGACGGCACCGGTCCACCGCAGCGACCTCGACGGGATCCGGTATCTCTCGGGCTACACCGACTGCCAGAAGGTGCTGGTCCATCCGGGGGCGGGCCGGCAGCCGGACGGGGTGCCGGCCCAGCGGGCCTTCTTCATCAGCGAGGTGGCCTCCCGCCGCTTCAACCAGCGTCAGCGCCGCACCATGCTGACGGCCAACCCGCCCGATCACACCCGGCTGCGGGGACTGGCCAACCGGGCCTTCACCGCCCGGCGGGTGGAGAACCTGCGGGAACGCATCACCCACCTGGTCGATGCCCACCTCGACGCCATGCTCGACGCCGGCGAGGTGGACGTGATGAGCGCCCTCGCCTTCAGCCTTCCCGTCACCGTCATCGGGGAGCTGGTCGGCGTCCCCGAGAAGGACCGGGAGTGGTTCCGGGGCATCCTCGACGACTTCCTGGCCGCCGGTCAGGCCGATGCCGACTGGATCGCCATCGACAAGGGCGAGCAGGCCGACCTGGCCATGGAGACCTTCTTCTCCGACCTGGCCGCCGACAAGCGCGCGCAGCCCGCCGACGACCTGCTGTCCGGCCTGGTGGAGGCCCGCGACGGTGCCGACCGCCTCTCGGAGCAGGAGCTGCTCAACACGGCCACGCTGATCTTCGCCGCCGGCTTCGTCACCACCACCAACCTGATCGGCAACGGCCTGCTGGCCCTGCTGCGGAACCCGGACGAGATGACCCGCCTGTGGGACGAGCCCGGCCTGGCCACGACCACGGTCGACGAGATCCTCCGCTACGACAGCCCCGTGCAGATCAACGGCCGCTACATCTTCGAGCCCATCACCCTCAGCGACGGCACCACCGTCGAGTCGGGCGAGTCGGTCATCACCCTCATCGGCGGAGCCAACCGGGACCCGGCCCGCTACCCCGACCCCGAGCGCTTCGACGCCGGCCGGGAGGACAACCACCCGTTGAGCTTCGGCTGGGGCATCCACCACTGCCTGGGCGCACCCCTGGCCCGCCTCGAGGGTCAGATCGTCTTCACCCGCATGGCCGAGCGCCTCGACGCCGTCGAGCTGCTCGACGACGACCCGCCCCGCCAGGCCGGGTTCTTCCTCCGCGGCCTGTCCGAGATGCCCGTGCGGGTGAAGGCCCGCTGAGGCTCCCGCCGGCCCCTCAGAAGATCCAGCCGGGTGTCAGAAGAAGAAGCCGGCGTTCCCGAAGTTGAACACCGCGCCATCGGTGGCGACCAGCCAGTAGCCGTCCCCGTTGGGGGTGGCGGCCACGTGGGTCACCGGTGTCGGCGGCGGATTGGAGCCGGTGGCGCCGGGGAACGGAGCGTCGCCGGTGAAGATGCCCCCGTCGGAGGCGAAGAGCCAGAAGCCCTTCCCCGAGGCGGTGGCGTGTTGTTGTCGTTCTGGCAGGCGCTGGTGTCGTTGAGGCGGCAGCCGGCGTCACCGACGCTGACGTAGAACAGGCCGTCGGTGGGCCCGAAGTTCAGGTCGCCGGCGTTGTGGTTGCCCAGCGAGGCGATCCGGTCGACCAGACCTGCTCCTTCTGGGCCAGGTTGGTGTCCGAAAGGGTGAAGCGGGACACCGGTTGTACGGCCCGCTCGTGCCGCACGAACCAACCCTCACCGTGTAGTAGAGGTAGATGAATCGGTTGCTGTCGAAGGCCGGGTCGACGGTCACCCCGACGCGGCCGCGGTCCCGGTTGGAGCACACCGCGATCGTGGTCGCCGGGGTGGGCAGGAGGGTGTTGTTCTGGAACACCCGCAGCTCGCCCGCCTGGGTCGTGATGAGCATCCGGCCATCGGGCGTGAAGGCCACGCCGGTGGGCGAGGGCACTGCCGCCACAAGCTGATCGGCGAAGCCCGCCGGGACGGTCGCCTGCGCCGGCGACGGAGAGAGGGGCGAGATGGGCCCGCCGGGCGTGATCAACGCGAGAGCGAGGACGATCCACCACGAGCGCGACGAAAGAGTTCGGAACCAATTGTTTCCTGCCGCCGCGGCATTTGGGTAATTCGCGCCGCACGCAAAAGGGGGATTTGGTGCGGACCTGTTGCCCCCCGGAGGTAGCAGTACCTGTCCGGGCGAATGATGGGACATGCGGCGGCTGGGGCTCGTACTGATCGTTGTGTTGCTGGCCGCGCCGGCCAGCGTGGCTGCACCTGCCATCCCGGCCGGGTTCTCCGTGGACCAGGAACGCCCCCTGCACTCCGGCGCCGAATACCTGACCCTGTCCCGGGGTGGCGGGTCGCCGGCCGTGGCCCACGTGGCCCACCTCGCCCCCGGTGCCCTCGTCGAGCTGCGGACCGTGAGCGCCAACGACCGGATCACGCGCCACGAGGACGACCGTGAGCGGCCCAGCTCCATGTGTGCCCGGGTCAACTGCATGATCGCCATCAACGGCGACTTCTGGGACTACGGCGGGGCGACTCCCTGGCCCCAGCAGCCCCAGGGCGGCATGGTGTCGAGGGGCCGGATGCTGCGGACCCCCACGGCCGGTTTCCCCCAGGTCACGGTGACCAGCGAGGGACGGCTGCAGGCCGGCATCCTTCCTTGGTCCGCCCAGGCGGTCGCCCCCAGCGGGGCGCCGGTCACGCTGGCCGGCATCAACCGCCCCGATCCCAACGGTGTCGTCCTCTTCACTCCGATGTGGGGCAAGACCGACGCCGGTGACGGTGTCGAGCTCGTCCTCGAGGGCGGCGAGTCCCTGGGGGCCATCAACCGGACCGTGACCGTCGAGGCGGTCGAGCTCAGGCCCCAGGGAGGGCCCGTGCCCTCCGGCGGTGCGGTGCTCACCGGAGTGGGTGCGGGCGAGACGGCCCTGACCACGCTGTGGGCCGGCCTGGCCGAGGGCGACCGCCGGCTGTCGGTGACGGTCACCAGCCCGGTGGCCGCCCGGGAGAGCCTCGGGAGCCACCCCCAGCTGCTGAGCGGGGGTCAGAAGGCCTTCCCGGACGCGTCCGACAGCTTCGTCACCGGCAGGCACCCCCGAACGGTGCTCGGCTGGAACGCCGCCGGCGACGTCTTCTTCGTGACCGTCGACGACGGCAGCAGCGACTCGGAGGGCATGAGCCTGAACGACGCCGCCAACCTCCTCCTCGGCCTGGGTGCCACGGACGCGGTGAACTTCGACGGCGGCGGTGGCACCACGTTCGTGGTCGACGGTGAAGTGGTGAACCGCCCCGAGGAGGGCAGCGAGCGCGACTCCGTCAACGCCTTCGTCGCCATACGGGGCGTCGCCGATGACGAGCCCATCCCGCCGGCGCCCGACCCGGGCGGCGGTGGCGGCGGTGGTGGCGGCGGTGGGGGCCCGAGCCCGGTGCCTCCGGCGATGACGCCCCGCTCCGGGTACTGGATGGTGGCCGCCGACGGCGCCGTGTACGGCTTCGGGGACGCCCGCCACCTCGGCAACGCCCCCGTCTCCGGGGCATCGGCCGTCGACCTGGAGCCCACCCGGTCCGGGAACGGCTACTGGATCGTCGACGACGCCGGCCATGTCTTCGCCTTCGGCGACGCCCGCTGGCTGGGCAACGCCGACCCGAGCCGGCTGGTGGCCGGAGAGAAGGTCACCAGCCTGTCGGCCACCCCCACCGG
>JBOGFO010000790.1:0-3515 GCA_050743445.1 Acidimicrobiia bacterium | reverse complement strand
CCAGCGGGTGCTCGACGCCGCCGTGGACAAGGCGTACGGCGGCCAGCGGCGCATCGCCTGGAAGGAGGTGCTGGCCGGACAGCGGGCCTTCGACCAGACCGGCAGCTGGCTGCCCGACGAGACGGTCGAGGCCTTCCGCTCCCACATCGTCGGGATCAAGGGCCCGCTCACCACTCCGGTGGGCGGCGGCATCCGCTCCCTCAACGTGGCCCTGCGCCAGATCCTCGACCTCTACGTCTGCCTGCGCCCGGTCCGCTGGTTCGCCGGCGTCCCCTCCCCGGTGAAGAACCCCCAGGACGTCGACATGGTGATCTTCCGGGAGAACACCGAGGACGTCTACGCCGGCAAGGAGCTCGCCGAGGGCACCCCCGAGGTCAAGAAGCTGATCGAGTTCTGCAAGGAGGAGTTCGGCTGGGATATCCGGCCCGACTCCGGCATCGGCCTCAAGCCCATCTCCGAGACGGGCTCCAAGCGGCTCATCCGGGCCGCCATCGACTACGCCGTGAGCAAGGGCCGGCGCTCGGTGACCCTGGTGCACAAGGGCAACATCCAGAAGTTCACCGAGGGCGCCTTCCGGTCGTGGGGCTACGAGCTCACCCGGGAGGAGTACGCCGACGTGGCCGTGGGCTGGGACGACTGTGGCGGCAAGCCTGATGGCAAGGTCCTCGTCCAGGACGCCATCGCCGATGCGTTCCTCCAGCAGATCATGACCCGGGCCAAGGAGTTCGACGTCATCGCCACCACCAACCTGAACGGCGACTACATCTCGGATGCCCTCGCCGCCCAGGTCGGGGGGATCGGCATCGCCCCGGGGGGCAACATCAACTTCGCCACCGGTCACGGCGTGTTCGAGGCCACCCACGGCACGGCGCCGAAGTACGCCGGCCAGGACAAGGTGAACCCCGGTTCCGTCCTCCTGTCGGGCGTGATGATGCTCGAGCACCTGGGCTGGGACGACGCGGCCGCCCTGGTCAACGCGGGTCTCGAACGCACCATCGCCGAGAAGATCGTCACCTATGACTTCGCCCGGCTCATGGAGGGGGCGCAGGAGGTCAAGACCTCCGCCTTCGCCGAGGCGATCGTCGAGCGCCTGTAGCGCACGAAAGGGCAGAAACGCAAGCAAACGCAGGAAACGCCCAATATGCGGCGAATCCTCCGAATGCGCGCGCCGTTGCGGGTGGCGGGCATTCAGGGAACAAGGAACACGCAGCGCCCTTCGGGAGGATTCCGGTGGAAACCGGTCGAATGTTCCTTTGCGGGGCGCGGTGGTAGTCCACTCTCAAGGCGTCGCCGGGGGACCGGCGCCGGGCTGGGAAGGAAGAGATTTGACCAAGACCATCCACCGAATAGCGGCGACCGCTCTAGGCCTCGGCCTTGTCGTGGTTGGATCGGTACCCGCTTTCGCTACTCATGTTGACGTGGGGCCTGCCCCTACTGACGACTCGTCCTTCGTCGACGACACGTCCGACGAAGGCTTCATTGATGGAGCCGGCGGCGGCCTCCTCGGTGGGCTGACCGGCGGTGGTGGGCTGCTCTCGAGCCTGCCCATCGTCGGCAGCTTGACCGAAGGTGGCCTCCTGCGGGGTCTGCCGGTTGTCGGCGGACTGCTCTCAGGTGGCGACGGTGGTGGGCTGCTGTCCGGCCTGCCCGTCGTCGGCGGCCTGACCGAAGGTGGCCTCCTGCGGGGTCTGCCGGTTGTCGGCGGACTGCTCTCAGGTGGCGACGGTGGTGGGCTGCTGTCCGGCCTGCCCATCGTGAGCAACCTGACCGGAGCATCCGGCGGCGGCCTGCTCTCGGGCGTGCCCGTCGTCGGTGGCCTGACCGATGGCCTGCTCTCGAACCTGCCCATCGTGGGTAACGGTGCCGAGAGCGGCGGCCTCCTCTCCGGCCTGCCCGTTGTGGGCGACGTTGCCGGCGGGAGCCTCCTCTCCGGCCTGCCCCTCGTGGGTGGGAACGGCCAGGGCCTGCTGTCCGGCCTGCTCGACCTCGGGAATCTCACGGGCGGTCTCGCCGGCCGTCTGTAACCCGACCACAGCAGTGAGCCGCAGGCCGCTTCGGCGGCCTGCGGCTTTTTTGCGCCCTCTGAACTTGGCAAGCTGGTGGTCCGTGCTGCTTGCCGAGCTCAACGTCCGTCACACCCGGCGCCACATGCCCACGCGCCGGGTGGCCCTCGGTGACCGGGTGCTGCCCACCGGCCAGCCCGGGTACGGCCCCATCCTTCTGGCCGCCGTGGTCGCCGCCCATGCCGACGGGCTCGATGAAGAGCAGGCGGAAGCCTTCGGGCCCTTCCTCCGCCAGGCCCGGACCGGCCTCTCCGTGCCCCGCCGGGCGCTGCGCTTCCGCCTGCAGACCGACACCGAGGGGCTGGCCCGCTCCCGTCACCGCCTGCTGGGGGAGGACGGCGAGCTCGTACTCGAGCTCGACGTCCACGGCCAGTACCCCGTTCCCCAGCTGCTGGGTGCGGTGATGGCGGCATCCACCATGGCCACCTACCCCCGGACTCTCGCTCTGCGGCTCATCGAGGAGGCGGCGAAGCGCCCCGGGGTGCTGCCCGAGGGGATGGCGGTGCGCTATGTGACCGAAGCCCTGGCCCGGCCCCGGCCGCCGGGGCCGGGAATCCGCGTCGTCGGGGGAGAAGCCTGGTGGGGGGTCCCGCCCGAGCGCCGCTGGGCCATGGAGGTCCTCGGCTTCGGGCCGGAGACCGAGCCGGAGCGGGACGAGGTGCTGCGCCGGTTCCGGCGGCTGGTGCGGATGGCCCACCCCGACCACGGTGGCGCCCGCAACTTCGCCGCCGAGCGGATCGACGAGCTGGGCGAGGCCCGGCGTGTGCTCCTGGGGGACGGCGCCCACACCTGAGGCGTCCCTTCCAGCCGGCGAAGGTGGTAGCCGGTAGGGTTTTCGCCGCTCGAACTCCCCAACCCCAAGAGGTCACCAGGCATGAAGGTCACCATCGTGGGGGCCGGCTTCTACGGCTCCACCACCGCCCAGCGGATCGCCGAGGCCGACATCGTCGACGAGGTCGTCATGGTCGACGTCATCGAGGGCCGGCCCCAGGGCCTGGCCCTCGACATGATGCAGAGCCGGCCGATCGAACGGTTCGAGACCCGCATCACCGGCGCCAACGACTATGACGTCACCGCCGGCTCCGACGTCTGCGTCATCACCGCCGGCTTGCCCCGCAAGCCGGGCATGAGTCGCATGGACCTGCTGGAGGTGAACGCCAAGATCGTGGGCGACGTCACCCGCCAGCTGGCCGCCGGCTCGCCTGACGCCGTGCTCATCGTGGTGTCCAATCCCCTCGACGAGATGACGGCCCTCACCGCCGAGGTCAGCGGCTTCGCCCGCGACCGGGTGATCGGTCAGGCCGGCATGCTCGACACCGCCCGCTTCCAGCACTTCGTGGCCGAGCGTTTCGGGGTGTCCCCCTTGACCGTGAAGGCCATCACGCTGGGAAGCCACGGCGACACCATGGTGCCCGTCCCCTCGCTGGTGATGGTGGCGGGCAAGCCCCTGAC
>JBOGFO010000789.1:0-6775 GCA_050743445.1 Acidimicrobiia bacterium | reverse complement strand
GCCGGGGGCGACTCCCCGCGCCGGCCCGAGACCCGGCCCGGCCGAACCGAACCTCCGGCTCCCGACGGTCAGTCCGGCCCGGGTGACCCGGCCGGCGATCCCGCCGCCCCACCGGGTCCGGGTCTGGCCCCGCCCCCGTCGACCACCGGTGCCTTCACCATCGGTCTCCTCGGCGACACCGGGTACAGCGAGAGCCAGGACCGGGCCTTCGAGAAGGTGCGCAAGGACATGAACGGCCATCCGCTGGCCTTCGCCGTGCACGACGGCGACTTCTGGACCGAGGGCAGCGCCTGCACCGAGGAGGCCTACCTGGAGAAGCGCGACTTCTTCGACGGCTTCTCGGCCCCGCTCATCTACACGCCCGGCGACAACGAATGGGTCGACTGCGCCAGTGCGAGCCGGGGACTGGCCACCCTCCGGCGGCTGTTCTTCCCCACCGGCGAGACGCTGGGGATGCACCGCCTGACGGTCAGCCGTCACCCCGAGCTCGTCGAGAACGCCCGCTGGCGCTACGGCGGGGTCGTCTTCGCCACCTTCAACGAGCCCGGGCCCGACGGCCGGGGCGGAAGCCAGCGGAGCGCCAACCTCGACTGGCTGAACGCCACCTTCGACGAGGCCGAGGCGACGGGCGCCCCCGGGGTGATGATCATCTGGCAGGACAACCCCTTCGAACCCAGCGGCGGCCGACTGGCCCGGGTGCTCGGGCAGCGGACGGTCGCCTTCGGGAAGCCGGTCGTCCTCGTCCACGGCGACACGCACCAGTTCCGCATCGACCATCCCTGGAGCGACGTTCCCAACTTCACCCGGGTCGAGACCTTCGGCGACACCAGCTCCCCCCGCTGGGTGCGGGCCACCGTCGATCCCGCCGACCCCGCCGTCTTCCACTTCGACACCGTGAGGCCGGGCGAAGCGGGACAAACCTGACGCCTGGCGCCTCAGTGCTCCGGGACATGGTGCCGAAAGAGGAGAAAGCGACCTCGGGACAGAAGTTCATCCACCGGCTCCGGTTGAGAGCCCCCGTAACTCACCCGCTCCCGGCCCAGGAGAACCCGTGTACAGCTCGGTGCGAGACCGTCCGGATGCCACGGCTCCGGCTTCGGACCGCCCGGGCTCGGGTCGGGGGCCCCGGCGCGTCCCCGCCAACGTCATCGCCCTCGGCCTCACCAGCATGTTCACCGACGTCTCCTCGGAGATGGTGAACGCCATCCTCCCCGTCTACCTGTTCTTTCAACTCAACCTCACCCCGCTCCAGTTCGGGCTCTTCGACGGTGCCTACCAGGGCATCTCGGGGCTCGTGCGGATCGCCGGGGGGATCGTGGCCGACCGGCGGGCGAGCTACAAGGAGGTCGCCGGGCTCGGCTATGCCATCTCCGCCGTCTGCAAGCTCGGGCTGCTCGCCTCCCAGGCCTGGTTCCTCACCACCGGGGTCCTCCTCGCCGACCGGACCGGCAAGGGGCTGCGCACCGCCCCCCGGGACGCCCTGATCTCGCTGTCGAGCCCGAAGGAGCGCCTGGGCGAGTCGTTCGGGATCCACCGGGCGCTCGACACCGCCGGCGCCCTGCTCGGGCCGGTGGTCGCCTTCGTACTCCTTGGCATCGTCCCCGGGGCCTACGACGCCGTGTTCGTGGCCAGCTTCTGCGTGGCCCTGATCGGGCTCGGCATCCTGGTGTTCTTCGTCCGCAACCGTGCCCCCGAGGCGGCTTCCGGGGCGAAGGCGCCGTCGTGGCGGGCCGCGGCCGGACTGCTCGGGGCCGCCCGCTTCCGCCGCCTGGTGCTGGCCGGCGGCCTCCTCGGCGCCGTCACCGTGAGCGACGCCTTCATCTACCTGGTCTTCCAGCAGAAGGTGCACATGTCGTCACGGCCCTTCCCGCTGCTGTTCGTGGGCACGGCGCTGTCCTATCTCGTGCTCGCCGTCCCCCTCGGCCGCCTGGCCGACCGGATCGGGCGGGCGCCCGTGTTCCTCGGCGGCTACGTCGTGCTCGCCGCCACCTACGGGGTGCTCTCCCTGGCCGGTCCCGGCTGGCAATCGGCCGTCCTGCTCCTCGGTCTGCTCGGCGCCTACTACGCCGCCACCGATGGCGTCCTGATGGCCATGACCAGCGCCGTGCTGCCCGCCGAGCTGCGGACGAGCGGCCTGGCCCTGCTCACCACGGTGAGCACCTTCACCCGGTTCGCGGCTTCCATCGGTTTCGGGTTGATCTGGACCTGGACGGGCCCGGACGGAGCCGTGATCGCCTTCCTGGTTGCGCTGGCCGTGGCGATTCCCGTCACCGGACGCATCCTGTCGATCGAGAGGCAAGGAGCCCAGACATGAAGGTCGACGAGCGCCTCGAGGCGCCTTCGGCATCCACCCCGGCCCCCGGCCGGCCGCGGGCGCCGCGCCGGCCCGCCGGGCTCGGGCGGATCGCGGGCTTCGTCGCCCTGTGTGTGGCCTGCGTCTCGGTGTCGGTGGCCTACCTGGTCCACGCCGGCGGGCGCGACGACCTGCCGGGCCCCGAGTCGGCGCAGGAGGCCCCGGGCGTGGTCACCGAGCCCGACGCCTCCGCCGTCAGCACCGTGCGCGCTCAGCCCCACGTCGTCTTCCGGACCCTGGCGGCCGGTGAGGCCGGCCGGCTCGCCGCCGCCCCGCTGGCCGACCCCGGGGGTCCCCGGGCCACCCGGGACTTCGACTGCCTGCGCATCTACGTGACGGCGGTGAACGGGCTGTGCCTGAACGACAACGGCGACCTGTTCACCCCCTACAACATCGTGTTCCTCGGACCGGACCTGGCGCCCCGCCACACCGAGTCGCTGGCCGGTCTGATCAGCCGCGCCCGGGTGTCGCCCGACGGTCGCTACGGGGTCGCCACCGTGTTCGTGACCGGCCACTCCTATGCGCCGGGCAGCTTCTCGACCCAGACGACGCTCTACGACATGGACACCGGCGAGCTGCTCGCCGACCTCGAGCACTTCGAGGTGTTCAAGGACGGCGAGCGGATCGAGTCGCCCGACTTCAACTTCTGGGGCGTGACCTTCGCCAACGAGACGGGTCGCTTCTACGCCACGCTGGGGACCGGCGGGCACACCTACCTGGTGCGGGGAGACGTGGAAGCGGAGCGGGTCGAGGTCCTGCGGGACGGCATCGAATGCCCGTCGCTCTCCCCTGACAACACGAAGATCGCCTTCAAGCAGCGGGTCGACTCCGGGATCGGACCGATCGAGTGGCGGCCCGCGGTGATGGATGTGGCCACCCTGGAGGACCATCCGCTGGCCGAGTCCCGCAACATCGACGACCAGATCGAGTGGCTGGACAACGACACCGTCCTCTACTCCGTCGACACCGGGGTCGGTGCCCCCGACACCTGGGCCACCCCGGCCGACGGCACCGGCGAGCCCCGCCTGTTCCTCACCGACGCCGACACTCCCGCCGTGATCCGGGGCTAGGAGACCGCTGCTCAGCGGTCTCCTAGCTCCCCGGACCCGGAAACGCCGGGAGATCACGGGCCCAGGACAGGAGCAGCTCCAGCTGGTGGTCGAGCCGGTGCGGGGCGCCCGCCGGTGGTTCCTTGAAGAAGAAGCCCATGGGGCAAATCGCTCCCGACTCCCCGGCCGCCTGAGCGGCCAGCATCAGGCGGGCGAGGTCGAGGACGAGCGGGGCAGCCAGGGCGGAGTCGGCTCCTTCCCAGGTGAACTGCAGGCGCATCCGGGCCCCCAGGAACCCTTCGAAGGTGATGAGGTCCCACGCCGTCTTCCATTCGCCCAGCTCGGCGACGTGGCCGATGTGGACATCGCTCTCGATCCCGGGACCGAGGATGCCGTCGAGGGCGGCCCGCTTCGAGCGCCGCTTGGATTCTGCCGGGCCGGCGTCGGCCAGGGAGGCGCCGTCGCCTCCGCCCAGGAGGTTCGTCCCCGACCACGACCGGACGTCCAGGTTCCGGTCGGCGAACATCGCTGCCAACGCCGCCTTGACCAGGGTCTCGCCGGTCTTGCCGTCGCGGCCGGCGTGGGGCACACCCCGGATCTCGGCCAGCTGGGCCAGGGCCGGGAGCCGGGCGCCGGTCGATGGCGTGAAGTCGACGTAGGCCCAACCGGCGTCGAGGGCGCCGTAGGCGTAGAGCGACGACGCCGGCAGCACCGGACGACCGGCGGCCAGCGCCTCCCGCAGGGCGCGCAGGTCGTCGTGGGCCGGATCGGAGGCGACGGGCGCCTCGGTGGTGGCGCAGTTGATGACCACCAGCCCGCCGAGGTCGTGCTCGGCCACGAACTCCGCCAGGTCGGCCTGGATGTGCTCGATGGCACGTTCCGGCGGTCCGTCTCCCGCGCCCACCCCGGGACGGATGGCGTCCTCGGCGGCGAGGAGGGTGTCGGTGACCGCCGGCAGGAGGGCGCCGGCCAGCACGCCGGCGCCGGCCAGCCGCTCGGCCTGCTTCACCAGCGGTACGGCGGTCACGTCGTGACCGCCGAAGACGAGGCGGGACATGTCGGGCAGCGCTCCCGGGGCGAAGCCGGGAAGGGCGGTGACGAGGCCGGTGGTCGGGGCGAGTCCGGCGGCCACCGCCGCCGCCCCGACGACCGTGGTCGTCGCCACCGAGCCCCGCGCGCCGATCAGCCAGATCCCCAGGGCCTCTCGGCTGTTGGTCACACCAAGCCTCCCTCCACGCGCCGTTCCTCGACCACCGCGACGGCGGCCATTGCCACCGACGGTACCGGCAGATCGAGGGTCGGCTCCAGGGGGGCGGACCGGGACGAGAGGCGGACGAGGGCGAGGGCCGCCCCGCCGGCGACGAGCGAATAGGCCGTGGTCAGGCCGTGGGCGACCACCGCGGCGGCCAGGCCCTCGGCCGCGGGATGGCCCAGGGCCACGTAGGCGGCGGTCGCCGCCGCCTCGTAGGTCCCGATCCCGCCGGGTGCCACCCCGGCGATCTGGGACACCACCGACGCCGCCGTGACCACCACTGCTCCGGCCGGGCTGAGGGGGATCCCGACCCAGTGGGCGGCCGACCAGACCAGCACGGCTTCGAGCAGCCAGGCCCCAACCGTGCCCGCCACCACGATGGCGTCGGGCCGGCGCAGGCTCCGGGCATGGTGCTCGGGCTGGCGGACGAGCCAGCGCAGGACGATGGCCAGGGCGACGGCCAGCAACGGAGGCAGCGCCCAGGCCACCCAGCCGAGATGGCGGTGGAGGATGGCCGGCCCCAGCAGCCAACCCAGCCCGATGAGAGCCAGCATGTCGGCGGTGCGCAGCAGGACGGTCGAGCCCACGCTGGCCCGCAGCGGGACTCCGGCCCAGCGGGTGGCGCTGAGGGCCCGCACGCCCTCACCGAGGCGGAGGGGCAGGACGTGGTTGGCGGCCAGGCCGATGTGGACCGCGGCCAGGGCCCGGCCGAAGGGGAGGGCGGGCAGCACCCGGCACCACAGGTGGGCCCGCAGGGCGAAGGCGGCGCCGAAGGCGGCCAGCGGGAGGAGCGCCCGCCCCGGCGAATCGGCGGCCACGGCCAGGGCCCGCCGCAGGGCGACGGTGTCGACGCGCCCGGCGATGAGCCACACCGCGCCGACCAGGGCGGCTCCGCCGGCCAGCCCCACGATGAGCGGCTGCCGGCGCAGGCGGTCGGGAAGCGTCCGCCACCGGCTCAGGTCAGCCATCGGCGGCACCGGCCTGCCGCACCGGCCGGCGGGGGACCACCGGGGCCGAACGGCCCGTGCCCCGCTCACCCGTCCCGGCCGAGGCCTTCTCCTCGTGGTACTCCTGCTCGACGTTGACCGACCAGATGTCATGGGTGGCGCCGAAGATGTTCTCGACCGCGAGCCCGGCGGTCACCATCGAGTGGTCCTGGTTGTTGTAGCGGTGCATCCCGTTGCGCCCCACCGGGAACACGTTGGGGGCGTTGCGCTCCAGCCAGCCCCGCAGCACCTCGACGTTGTCGCGGTAGTGCTCGTCGTAGACGGGATAGGCCTTGGGCATGCGCACCACGTAGCCGGCCTCCACCGCCTTCGGGTCGACCAGGCCGAGCTTGGCCAGCTCGGCGGTCCCCAGCGCCACCAGCTCCTCGTCGGGGAGCGACCACAGGTCGTCGCCCTCGAAGACGAAGTACTCCAGCCCGAGGCAGCTCCGTCCCTCCTTCACCAGGTACGGCGACCAGGACCCGAAGTTCTGGATGCGGCCGAGGCGCACCTCGGGGGAGTGCACGTAGATCCAGTTGTCGGGGAAGGCCACCGATTCCGGGACGACCAGAGCCACGGTCAGGAAGTCACGGAAGCCGAGCCCTTCGGCCGCCGCCTGCACCTCGGGCGGGACCGGGGGGTCCATGGCCTGGAGGAGGGCGGGCAGGGGCATGGAGGAGATCACGTGGGTGGCGGGGTACCCGGTGGGCACCCCCTCGACCTCGGCTTCGACGCTCACGGCCTGCCCGTCGCGGTGGGTGAGGCGGGTGACGCGGGTCTCCATCAGGACCTTGGTGCCCGCCGCCTGGACCCGTTCGCTGGCCCGTTCCCACATCATCCCCGGGCCGTACTTCGGGTAGCGGAACTCCTCGATGAGCGAGGTGATCTCCTTCTGGTTGCGCTTGGGCATGAGGGAGTTGATCACCGCCTTGCCGAGGGAGAGGTTCTTGATCCGCTGGGCGGCCCAGTCCGCCTGCAACTGGTCGGCCGGCATCCCCCAGACCTTCTCGGTGTAGGTCTTGAAGAAGATGCGGTAGAGGCGCCACCCGAACCGCGAGGCGGTCCACCCCTCGAACGTGGTCTGGTCCTTGGGCGGGTGCACCCGCACCCACAGGTAGGACAGCACGCACAGGAC
>JBOGFO010000788.1:0-2099 GCA_050743445.1 Acidimicrobiia bacterium | reverse complement strand
GCGGTGGGGTCGTCGCCCCAGAAGCCGCCGCAGTTGGCGATCACGATCCCGTCTCGCGCCATCGGTCCTCTCCGTTCGCTTGCCGTGACGGCGATTCTACGGACGGGGTCGGTCCGGGCTTTGAAAGACGCAGTGACGGAGGCGGCGTCCGGCCACCGGCCCGCCGGTCACATGCGGCGGCGCCAGTCACGTTCGTGGCGTTCCTCCGCAACGGACGAGCGTTGCACAGGAACGCCGCCAGCGGCGAGCGGCCCCTTCGTTGCCGTCTTTGCCTTGGCTCAGCCGATCTGCTCGATGAGGGTGGCGACCCCTTGGCCGACGCCGACGCATATGGTGGCCAGGCCGAGTCGGGCACCCTGGCGGCCCATCTCGTGGACCAGGGTGGTGGCGATGCGGGCGCCGCTGGCGCCGAGGGGATGGCCGAGGGCGATGGCGCCGCCGTTGACGTTGAGGCGCTCGAGGTCGATGCCGAGCTCGCGCTGGCAGGCCAGGACCTGGGCGGCGAAGGCCTCGTTGAGCTCCACGAGGTCGACGTCGGTCACGGAGACGCCGACCCGTTGCAGGAGCTTGCGGGTGGCGGGGACGGGCCCGATCCCCATCACGTCGGGGTGGACCCCGGCCGACGCCCCGCCCAGGATGCGGAAGGGGGCGTCGAGGCCGAGCTCGGCCGCCCGGCGCCGGGAGGTGACGAGCACGGCGGCGGCGCCGTCGTTGAGGCCCGAGGAGTTGCCGGCGGTCACGGTCCCGTCCGCCTGGAAGGCGGGCCGGAGCCGGCCCAGCTGCTCCATGGTGGTGTCGGGCCGGGGGTGCTCGTCGGTGTCGACCACCACCGGGTCGCCAGTGTCTCCGGGGACACCCCGCGCCCCGGCCTTCTGGGGTATGGAGACGGGCACCGTCTCCTCCCGCCACGTCTTGCGATCGGCGGCTTCGGCCCAGCGCTGCTGGCTGTTGAGGGCCCAGGCATCCTGGTCGGCCCGGGAGACGCCGTGGCGCTCGGCCACGCACTCCGCCGTCAGGCCCATGGACAGGACGCCGTGGAGGTCGGCCATCTTCGGGTTCACCAGCCGCCACCCCAGGGTGGTGTCGACCAGGGCCGAGTCTCCCTTGGGGAATCCGGCGTCGGGCTTGGGGACGACCCACGGCGCCCGGGTCATCGACTCCACCCCGCCGGCGACGACCACGTCGGCCTGACCGGAGGCGACGGCCATGGCGGCCAGGTTGAGGGCGGTCAGGCTGGAGGCGCACAGCCGGTTGACGGTGGCGCCGGGCACCTCGACGGGCAGGCCGGCCAGGAGGACGGCCATGCGGGCCACGTTGCGGTTGTCCTCCCCGGCCTGGTTGGCGGCCCCGAAGTAGACGTCGTCGATCACCGCCGGGTCGATGCCGGTGCGCTCCACGAGTGCCGAGAGGACCAGGGCGGCGAGATCGTCGGGGCGCACGGCGGCCAGGGCGCCGCCGTGACGGCCGATGGGGGTGCGCAGGGCGCCGGCGATCACAGGCTGGCGGTCGGCGGGCAGGTCATGCATGGGGGCCACCTCCCCTGGGTTCGAAGCTGGGCAGATCGAAGCCGGTCAGAACTTCCCTCCCGCTCGCCAGCGCAGCCCGGGGGCCGGCCGGTAGCGGTCCTCCCGGTACCAGTCCCACAGGCCCTCCATCAGGCCCAGCGTCAGGCGGGGGCCGAGGGTCTCCAGCCATTCGAAGGGCCCTCGGGGGTGGTTGACCCCGAGGCGCATGGCGTCGTCGATGCCGGCGGGTACGGCCACGCCGTCGTCGGCGGCGAAGCAGGCCTCGTTGACCAGCATGGCCAGCAGGCGGGCGGCGATCCCCCCGCCGCCGCGCAGCCCGAGGCGCTCGGCCACCAACGCCGTCTCGTCCCGGCCCGGGGGCAGCGCCTGGCCGCTGACCTCGGGCGGGCCAATCCCCTCGGTGGGAGCGAGGCGCTTCCCCTCGTCGTCGTAGGCGTAGAAGCCCCGGCCGGTCTTGCGGCCGTGGAGGCCGGCCTCCACCAGGCGGGCCTGGATGGGATGGGGGCGGTAGCGGGGCTCGTAGAAGGTCGCCTCCCACACCGAGCGGGTGACGGCCAGGTTGACGTCCACGCC
>JBOGFO010000787.1:0-5360 GCA_050743445.1 Acidimicrobiia bacterium | reverse complement strand
GCCAGATCGCCGGCATCGCCCAGGCCACGGGGCTGCTCAACCAGACCCTGCAGGTCGCCCTGCGCCATCTGTGGCTCCTGGACTACGCCAAGGGGATCCGCAAGCGCCTCCTCAAGAAGGGGGCGGCCGCCCCCGCCTCGCTGCGGGGCGGCATCGCCCTCGAGGAGGTGTCCTTCACCTATCCCGGCACCGAAGCCCAGGTGCTCTCGGACGTGAACCTGTATCTGCCGCCGGGCACCGTGGTGGCCCTGGTGGGTGACAACGGAACGGGCAAGAGCACGCTGGTGAAACTGCTGACCCGCTGCTACGAGCCCACCAGCGGACGGATCACCGTCGACGGCGTGAACCTGTCCGACATCGACCTGGACTCCTGGCGGGCCCGAACGTCAGCCGCCTTCCAGGACTCCGCCCGCTTCGAGTTCCTCATGGGCGAGACGGTCGGCATCGGAGACGTCGACAAGCTCGACGACGCCCACCACGTCCTCACCGCCTTCGAGCGGGCCGAGGCGGGAGCGCTGGTCGACAGCTACCCCGCGGGCCTCAACACCCAGCTGGGCCGGCGGTTCGACGGCGCCGAGCTGTCGGGTGGCCAGTGGCAGCGCCTGGCCCTGGCCCGCTCCGCCATGCGGGAGCCGCTCCTGCTGCTGCTCGACGAGCCCACCGCCAACCTCGACGCCGAGGCGGAGTTCGCCCTCTTCGAAACCATCGCCCGGTCCACGCAGCGGGCCCGGCACATGGGCGCCATCACCCTGCTCGTGTCGCACCGCTTCTCCACCGTGCGCATGGCCGACCTGATCCTCGTCGTCGACGGGGGCCGGATCGCCGAGGTGGGCAGCCACTACGAGCTGATGGCCCGGCGGGGGCTCTACTCCGAGCTCTTCCGCCTCCAGGCCGGCGCCTACGCCTGAGCGGAATTACCCGGCCGTCAGTCGCCGGCAATCCGAGGTCGGGGGACACTCACCTCGAAGGCGTGGCTCACCAGCGTCCGGCTGTGGTAGTCGCGGCCTGAGAGCTCCACGCTCACCGACGTGCCCCGGTCGTCGACCTCGACGACCCCGAAGCGGCCCGGTCCCGGGAAGGTGCCGTGGCTGTAGGGACCGCCCTTGACGTTCCCCCGCCGGTCGAGGGCGGCGGCGTGAAGGATGGGGAACCCTCCCCCGCCGCTGGCGGCGTAGCCGCTGTTGGTCCCGTCGTCGATGGCCACCATGTGGGCGTCCCCGCTCAACATGACCAGGTTGGCGATGCCTTCGCCGGCAATGGTGTCGGCGATGAGACGCCGCTCCTCGGCGTAGCCGCCCCACGTGTCGGCGCCGTCCCGGGGCGTGTCGATCCAGGGCACGGAGTTGACCCAGATCACCAGGGCGTGCTCGTCCGCCCGCCGCAGCTCGCCCAGGAGCCACTCGCGCTGCGCCGATCCCAGCATGGTGCCGGCGGCCCGCTCCGAGCGGGTGTCGGTCACCACCACCCGGACCCGGCCGATGGTGAAGGCGTGGTGGATGGCGCCCCCGGGCCCGGCGGGGAGCGGCGGGTGGGGTACGGCCTGGCGGTAGGCCCGGTGGGCCGCGGCCCGGCTGGAGGAGGTGGCGCCGGCGTCGTTGGGGCCGTAGTCGTGGTCGTCCCAGACGTAGTCGACGGGGACCGCCCGGTACAGGGCGGCCTGGGCCGGCGCCGCCAGAACGCGGTCGTACGCACCGAGGAAGACCCCGGAGTCGGCCCGGGAGATGTTCTCGTAGTGCAGGTCGCCGGTGATGAGGTAGAGCAGAGGGTCCAGCCGGCGGATGGCGTCGAACACCACGCCGTCGGAGCCGGTGCGGGCACAGGCCCCCACGGCCAGGGTGAAGGAGGCGGGGCCTTCCGGCATGGTGGCCAGGTGGCCCCGGCCCCGGCTGCGGTCGGGGCGTCCGTCGACCTCCACCGTGTAGCGGTAGCGCGTGGCGGGGGACAGCCCGTCGACGGACAGGCGGGCGATGCGGTCACCGTCGACGGGCACCGCGGCTGAGACCTGACGCCCGCCGGCGTCGTCCGCGAGCAGGAGGCGGGCCCGGTCCCGTCCGGGGCCCAGGCGGGCAACGACGGTGGCCTGACGGGACGTCACACCTCCCGCCCACATCCACTCCACGCCGTCGACGGCCAGCGGCGTGGCCGGCGACGCCGGGTGGACGGGCCCGAAGTGGTAGGCGTAGAGCCCCTGGGCGGTCACCACCTCGACGAAGAGGACGGCGCCCATCACCGCGGCCAGCGTCACCAACGCCCGCCGGCTGCGCCGCCACCTCCAGGCGAGGCCGGTGAGCACCGCCGGGACGGCGAAGAGCACCGCCAGGGCGATGCTCAGGGAGCCGGGATGGTCGAAGGCGGTGAGCAGCCCGATGGCGGCCGCCGCCACCCCCATCACCACCGCCCCTACGGGCTCGAAGCGCAGGGCCAGCACCCCGCCGATGGCAGCCAGGCCGATGAACGCCAGACGCAGCCGATCCTCGATCTCGGCCGGGACGGTGTTGCCGCCAGTGTCGGCGGGGAATCCCCCGGCCAGGAACACGGTCCCGGCCACGACGACGATCCCGGCCAGCCAGATGCGGCCCGCACGGCGCAGGGCCCGGGGGCCGGCCCCGGGCTGGGCGGCCCCTAGCTGGGGGACTGACGAAGGATCTCCCACGCTTGCGCCGGGGTGGTGCGGAAGTCGTAGATGGAGCCGCCGATCGAACCGGTCTCGCGGGCGGCCCGCACGAACCCGCGGTAGTCCTCGTCGGTGGAACGGTTGTCGGTCCCCCCGATGGGGTGGACCGGAGCGGCGGGCAGGCCCAGGTTCGACCGCATCCGGTTCACGTTCTCCGCCGTGTAGCGGTAGCCGTCGCGCCAGCCCGAGGACTGGGTCCGGAACGTCCAGTAGGCCATGGGCAGCCAGACGTCGTAGAGGGGAGCCAGCTCCCGCCAGGGGAACTCGGGCCAGAAGTTGCGGTTGACGTCCTCCATGACGACGGGCGGCGGCGGGATGGCGGACAGCGTGGCGCCACCCATGGCCGCCCGCAGCCGGCGGGACAGCTCGACCAGGCGGGCGTTGCGCTCCCTGTGGTCGGGCACGTCCTTGCGCCACTCGATGTCGAGGCCGATGCCGTCGAAGCCCTGGCCCTCGAACCGGAAGTCCCGGATGGCGAGCAGGCGGGCCATGTCCGAGTCGAGGTCGTAGAACTTCGGCAGGTACCAGGCCACCACCCGGATCCCCAGGGTGTGGGCCCGGACCAGCATGGGGCCGATGATCTCCGGGTTGACCAGGAGGCCGGGCGAGCGGACGTCGTCCTTGGCCGCCTGCAGGTACAGGGTCCTCACCCCGACCCGGGCCATGTCGTCCACCGACCCGGGACCCACCGGTGCCGGGGCGCCGCCCGGCTGGTACTCGGGGCTGAAGTCGTAGGCGTCGACCCAGGTCCCCAACCCGCGGTAGGCGGCCAGGTCACGGGCCGGCGGCGGAGAGACGGGCGGAGGCACGATGGGCAGCGGGCCCACCGGAGCCCGGGCCCCCGGCTCGGGGGCGACCGTGGACGGCGGGGTGGCGGTGGTGGTCGTGGTCTCCGGCGGCTGTGTGGTCGGCGGCGCCGTCGCCGCCGTCGTCGTCGTCGAGTCCGGGGCGATCGTGATGGTGGTGGGGGGCACCGTGGTCGTCGTCGTCTCCTCGGCGGCGGGCGCGAGGGCCAGCACGTCCTCCTGGCGGGGGTGGAACCCGGCCGGGTCGGCCGAGGTCCAGGACCCCGTCACCACCACGAGAACGGATACCGCCGCCTTGAAGAGCACCCGCATCACAACACAAGCTCATCACAGCCCGTGGTCGAGTGAAAGGACCGGCGCCACATGGGTCCTCAAAAAGGCGCAACCAAGGGGCGAAGGGGGGCTGAGCGACACTCCCCACGCCCCTCCCAATGCGCCTTTGACGTTTGCCCTTACGAGCCGGCCAGCTTGATGCGGGACTCGTCCCAGGCCCGGCGGTCGAGGAGCTCGGCGAACTCCTCGTCCGTCGCCGGGCTCCGCAACGCTTCGAGCGTTTCGTCGAGGTCGCGCTGCGCCTCCGCCCGGTTGGCGTCGCCCTCGGACACCGCGCTGTCGACGAGAACCGTGACCTTGTCGTCCCCGACCCTCACGAACCCGCCCCGGACCGCGAAGCGGGCGACCCTGCCGCCCTCCCGGCCGATGCGGAGGATGCCGCTGCCGAGGGCGGCGACGAGCGGCGCATGCTGCGGAAGGATCCCGATCTGCCCGACCGCCAACTCCGCCGGCTCGGCGGAGCCGTAGAGGCCCTCTTCGCCGCCCACGCGACTCCACACCGGGAGCGTCACCCATTCGGCGCTGCCCTCATAGATCGGCCGCGCCGGGCTCACGACGACGACCTCGAGGTTGCCGGCCATCGGGTCTAGGCCCTCGCCTTCATCTCTTCGGCGGCCGCCACCACTTCGTCGATGTCGCCCTTCATGTAGAACGCCTGCTCGGGCAGGTGATCGTACTCCCCGGAGAGGAGAGCCTTGAAGGAACGGATGGTGTCGGACAGCTTCACGTACCGGCCCTCGAAACCGGTGAACTGCTCGGCCACGAAGAAAGGCTGGGACAGGAACCGCTGGATCTTGCGGGCCCGCTGGACGATGACCTTGTCCTCCTCGGAGAGCTCGTCCATGCCGAGGATGGCGATGATGTCCTGGAGGTCCTTGTAGCGCTGGAGGACGCTCTGCACCTCCCGGGCGGTGTTGTAGTGCTCCTCCCCGACGTACTGGGGCGCGAGCACCCGCGACGTCGAGTCGAGCGGGTCCACGGCCGGATAGATCCCCAGCTCGGCGATCTGGCGGGACAGCACGGTCTTGGCGTCGAGGTGGGTGAAGGCGGTGGCCGGAGCCGGGTCGGTCAGGTCGTCGGCGGGCACGTAGATGGCCTGGACCGACGTGATGGAGCCCCGGTCGGTCGAGGTGATGCGCTCCTGGAGGGCGCCCATCTCCGAGGCCAGCGTCGGCTGGTAGCCGACGGCCGAGGGCATCCGGCCGAGGAGGGCCGACACCTCGGATCCCGCCTGGCTGAACCGGAAGATGTTGTCCACGAACATGAGGACGTCACGGCCGCCCTCGTCGCGGAGGTACTCGGCCATCGTCAGGCCCGACAGGGCGACCCGGAGGCGGGCGCCGGGCGGCTCGTTCATCTGGCCGTAGCAGAGGACGGCCTTGTCGATGACGCCCGACTCCTGCATCTCCAGCCAGAGGTCGTTCCCCTCCCGGGTCCGCTCACCCACGCCGCAGAAGACCGAGTAGCCACCGTGCTGCTGGGCGACGTTGTTGATCAGCTCCATGATCACGACCGTCTTGCCCACGCCGGCGCCGCCGAACAGGCCG
>JBOGFO010000786.1:0-6706 GCA_050743445.1 Acidimicrobiia bacterium | reverse complement strand
GTGGACGGCGGTCCTCGACGCCGAGCGGGTGGGGACGGCCGGCGTGCTGCGGACGGCCGGGGCCGGCGAGCGGTTCGTGCCCCTCGGACTGGCCGGCCACAAGTCGGTGGCCGATGCGCTGGCCGAGGCCGGCGTGCCCGCCGAGCACCGGGGCCGCCATCCGCTGCTGGCCACCCCGGGTGGCGATGTGATCTGGCTGGTCGGGTACCGTGTCGACGATCGTGTCCGGGTCTCTGCGGAGACCCGGCGCTTCCTCTGGGTGACGGTGGAAGCGACCGAGGCGGGAGGCAGCCGGGGGTGAATGATCCCAATCTGGGGCCCATGGTCGTGTCCGAGGACGACCTGAGGTGCCGGGTGGCCGAGCTCGGCAAGGAGATCACCGCGGACTACCAGGACCGCCCGCCGATGCTGGTCGGGGTCCTGAAGGGCGCCTTCATGTTCATGAGCGACCTGGCCCGGGCGGTGGATCTGCCCCTGGAGCTCGACTTCATGGCCGTGTCGTCCTACGGGTCGGCCACCAAGACGTCAGGGGTGGTGCGGATCATCAAGGACCTCGACACCGACCTGTCCGGGCGCGACGTGCTCATCGTGGAGGACATCGTCGACTCCGGGCTCACCCTCGCCTATCTCCGGAAGAACCTGGCCGCCCGGGCCCCGGCCTCTCTCGAGGTGTGCTCGCTGCTGGTCAAGGAGGGCCTCCAGAAGGTCGATCCCGACCTGCGCTACGAGGGTTTCCGGATTCCCCCCGCCTTCGTCGTCGGCTATGGCCTCGACGTGGATGAGCGGTATCGGAACCTTCCATATGTCTGCGAATACGCAGGCCCGCTGTAGCCTGTAGGGACCCCAGATCGATCGGAGTCCGCCAGCTGTGAACCGCGCCATGCGCACGACCATCGTCTACGTCTTCGTGGCCATGGTCGGCCTGTTCTTCCTCACTCAGGCGTTCGGCGGGGGCGAGCGTCATGAGCGCATCGAGCTGAGCGAGTACACCCGGCTGCTGGAAGGCGACCGGGTTGCCACCGCCAAGCTCTATGACCGGGACCACTTCATCAAGGGCGAGCTCGAGAACGGCGACAAGTACGAGGTCAAGTACCCGGACCAGTTCACCGACGAGATCACCCAGCTCACCCTCGACGCCGGGGTGGACCTTCCGGTCGACAACCAGAAGGAGAGCCTGTGGCTCACCCTTCTGTTCAATTTCGCCCCCTTCATCCTGATCATCGCCGTCATCGCCTTCTTCATGAACCAGGCCCAGGGCGGCGGGAACCGGGTGATGAGCTTCGGCAAGGCCAAGCCCAAGATGGTGACCAAGGACACCCCCAAGGTCACCTTCGCCGATGTGGCCGGCGTCGACGAGGCGATCGAGGAGCTCCAGGAGATCAAGGACTTCCTCGAGGCGCCCCAGAAGTTCCGCCAGATGGGGGCCAAGATCCCCAAGGGCGTGCTCCTCTTCGGCCCCCCGGGAACCGGCAAGACCCTCCTGGCCCGGGCCGTGGCGGGCGAAGCGGGCGTGCCCTTCTTCTCCATCTCCGGGTCCGACTTCGTCGAGATGTTCGTGGGCGTGGGCGCGAGCCGGGTGCGCGATCTCTTCGAGCAGGGCAAGGCGCATGCGCCCTGCATCATCTTCATCGACGAGATCGACGCCGTGGGCCGGCACCGGGGCGCCGGGCTGGGCGGGGGCCACGACGAGCGCGAGCAGACCCTCAACCAGCTGCTGGTGGAGATGGACGGCTTCGACATGCGCCAGGGCGTCATCCTCATCGCCGCCACGAACCGCCCCGACATCCTCGACCCCGCCCTCCTCCGCCCGGGGCGCTTCGACCGCCAGATCGTGGTCGACCGCCCCGACCTGGAGGGCCGGCGGGCCATCCTCAACGTCCACGCCCGGGGCAAGCCGCTGGCCAAGGAGGTCAACCTCGACGTCATGGCCCGCCGCACCCCCGGCTTCACCGGCGCCGACCTGGCCAACCTGATGAACGAGGCCACCCTCCTCGCCACCCGCAAGGGCCGTGACACCGTCACGAACCGGGACCTGGAGGACGCCGTCGACCGGGTGGTGGCCGGGCCCGAGCGCAAGACCCGCATCATCTCCGAGAAGGAGAAGCTGGTCATCGCCTATCACGAGGGCGGCCACGCCCTGGTGTCCCACGCCCTCCCCAACGCCGACCCCGTGCACAAGGTGTCGATCATTCCCCGGGGCCGGGCTCTCGGTTACACCCTGACCCTGCCCATCGAGGACAAGTACCTGGTCACCCGGTCGGAGCTGAACGACGACCTGGCCATGCTGCTCGGGGGGCGCACGGCGGAGGAGCTCATCTTCTCCGACCCCACCACCGGGGCCCAGAACGACATCGAGCGGGCCACCAAGGTGGCCCGGGCCATGGTCACCGAGTACGGCATGAGTGACGAGCTGGGGCCCATGCAGTTCGGCCAGCACCATGGCGAGGTGTTCCTGGGCCGGGACTTCGGCTCCCAGCCCGACTACTCCGACGAGGTGGCGGCCCGCATCGACTCCGAAGTGCGCTGGCTGATCGACAACGCCCACAACGTGGCGCTCGACATCCTCACCACCTACCGCACCGTCCTCGACAACCTGGCCCGGGCCCTCATCGAGCGCGAGACCCTCGAGACCGACGAGGTCATGGCCATCCTCGATCCGGTCCCCAAGTGGACGGTGAGCGGTTCCAACGGCGCCGGCCGGTCGTCGCCCCGCCCCCCGTCGCCGGCTCCGCCGGCCGTCTCGCCGTCGGCCGCCGTCAGCCCGCCGCCCGACGCCGTCTGATCACGTCTGATCAGAGGTCCGGCCCCGGTCTCCGGGGGTTCACCGAGGCCCGTGGATGAACTGCAGGGCCTCGGCGCGGGTGGCCGCGTTCCGCCGGAAGAGGCCCCGCACGGCCGACGTCACGGTGGTCGTCCCCGGCTTCTGGACGCCCCGCATCGACATGCACAGGTGCTCCGCCTCGATGATCACCAGGACGCCCCGGGGGTTGAGGCTGCGTTCGATCTCGTCGGCGATCTGGCTGGTGAGGCGCTCCTGGACCTGAGGCCGGCGGGAGAACGACTCCACCAGCCGGGCCAGCTTCGACAGCCCCGTGATCCGGCCGTTCTCGTTGGGCACGTAGGCCACGTGGGCCCGGCCGAAGAAGGGCACGAGGTGGTGCTCACACAAGCTGTAGAGGGTGATGTCGCGCACCATGATCATCTCGTCGTGGTCGGCGGCGAAGGTCACGGACAGGTGCTGGTCGGGCGCGTCGTGGAGCCCGGAGAAGACCTCCGCGTACATGGCGGCCACCCGCTCGGGAGTCCGGCGGAGCCCGTCCCGGTCGGGGTTCTCGCCGATGGCCTCGAGGATCTCCCGGACCGCCTTCTCGATGCGCTCCTTGTCGACCCCGCCCTCGAAGCTCTCGATGACCTCGTCGTCGATGGCGTAGCCGGCGAGCTGCATCACCTCGGCATACGACAGGTCGAGGGTCCGGGAGAGGCCCCGCAGGATGTGAGGGGACGGGGCCTTCACCTCGTCGCGCTCCAGCTTCTGGAGGTAGGCGATCGAGATTCCGGCACCGTCCGCCACCGACTTGAGTGAGCGCCGTCCGGTTCGGCGGAGGTCACGAAGGCGGTTTCCGAGCGACATCGCGTCGAGCGTATACGAAAGTGGTGACAGGGGCGTCCGGTAGGTATCACCTACTACTTTGGTTGCATATTGGCTACTTGTAGGCTGCGAGCCGTGATGCCCGGCCTGACCCTCGATCGCCCCGCGGTCATGGGGATCGTGAACGTCACCCCGGACTCGTTTTCGGACGGGGGCCGCTACCTCGACGCCGCCCGGGCCGTCGCCCACGGGCTGGAGCTGGTGGCGGCGGGGGCCGACGTCCTCGACGTCGGCGGTGAGTCGACCCGGCCCGGCGCCGCCCCGGTCGGCCCGGAGGAGGAGATCCGCCGGGTGGTGCCCGTCATCCGGGGCCTGACGGCCGGGACGGACGTCCCCGTCAGCGTGGACACCATGAAGGCCGAGGTGGCCGCCGCCGCCCTGGACGCCGGTGCCACCGTCGTGAACGACGTCTCCGCCGGACGGGCCGATCCGGCCATGCTGCCTCTGGTGGCCCGGGCCGGTGCCGGCTTCATCGCCATGCACATGCTGGGTACGCCCGCCACCATGCAGGACAACCCCACCTACGACGACGTCGTCGTCGAAGTGTGCGATTTTCTGGAACGGCGCCTGGAGGAGGCGGTCGGAGCCGGGGTCGCCGGGGAGCGCCTCGTGGCCGACCCCGGTATCGGGTTCGGCAAGACGACCGAGCACAACCTCGAGCTGCTCCGCCGCCTCCCCGAGCTGGTCGATCGCCTGGCGCCCGTTCCCGTGCTGATCGGCACGTCCCGCAAAGCGTTCATCGGCCGGATCCTGGCCGGACCCGACGCCCCCGCCGCCGCTCTGCCCGTCGACGAGCGCGAGGAGGGCACGCTGGCCACCGTCGTCTGGGCCTTCGATCACGGCGCGGCCATGGTGCGTGTCCACGACGTCCGCCCCGCCGCCGAGGCCGCCCGCCTGCTGGCCGATCTGGCCGCGGCCACGCCCACCGATCCGGACCGAGAGGTGTCGTGGCGTGCCCAGGACCCTCACAAGACGAAGCGGGGCTGAGAGCGGATGGCGACACCACGCCCGATGAAGGGGAAGTGGGCGAAGGGCATCGAGCCGCGCTTCTTCATCTGGGTCATCAAGGAGCGCCTGGCGGCGTGCGAGCGGCCCGGCGGCTACGCCCGCAACCACCGCAAGGTGCGCCGGATGGAGGAGATCATCTGGCTGCAGCAGCACGAGTTCACCCGGGTGGTCTCGCTCCTGGACACGCCCCACAACCTGCACGCCTACGAGGAGATGGGCATGCCCTACACCCAGGTCGCGCTCGGGCCGGCCGGGGGCGAGCTGACCGAGACGCTGCCCCAGGTCTTCACCACCATCGCCGACCTGCTGGACGACCCCGACCAGCGCATCCTCATGCATCTGGAGGAGTTCGGCGACCGCCTGCTCGGGGTGATCGCCGGCTACCTCCTCTTCGCCGGCCTGGTGGACACCGGACCGCTGGCCGTCTCGGTGGTGGAACGCCTCACCCAGCGGCAGATGGGACCTCCGGGGCGGGAGATAGTCAGTGTCACTTTGGAAGAGAAGCTGACGCGACGCCGAAAGTAGGCTTGGGCCACGTGACAACAAGACGAAGGGCTGGGTCGTGCCGGGGACAGTGATCGTCGGCACCCAGTGGGGGGACGAAGGCAAAGGCCGGTTCACCGACCTGCTGGCCGACCACATGCAGATGGTCGTCCGCTACCAGGGCGGTCACAACGCCGGCCACACGATCATCGCCGACGGGCACACGCTCGCGCTCCAGCTCGTGCCGTCGGGGATCCTCTATCCCCACATCACACCCGTCATCGGCAACGGCGTGGTGGTCGACCCGGCCGTGCTCCTGGCCGAGCTGGACATGCTGGCCGAGAAGGGGATCGACACGTCGCGCCTGGTCGTGTCGGGCAACGCCCACCTGATCATGCCGTATCACTCGGAGCTCGATCGGGTGACCGAGCGGTACCTCGGCAAGTCCGCCCTCGGGACCACCAAGCGGGGGATCGGGCCCGCCTACGCCGACAAGGCGAACCGGGTCGGCATCCGGGTCCAGGACCTGCTCGACGAGAAGATCTTCGCCGCCAAGCTGGATCTCGCCCTGCGGGAGAAGAACGGCGTCCTGGCCAAGGTCTACAACCGGCTGCCGCTGACGGCCGGGGAGATCTTCACCCGGTACCTCAGCTTCGTGCCCCGCCTGGAGCCGATGATCGCCGACACCGTGCACCTCGTCCACGAGGCCCTGGACGCCGGAGAGCATGTCCTGTTCGAGGGGGCCCAGGCCACATTCCTCGACCTGGACCAGGGCACATATCCCTACGTGACGTCGTCCAACCCGTGTGCCGGCGGCGCCTGCACCGGCGCCGGCGTCGGACCCCGGGCCATCGACCGGGTCATCGGCGTCGCCAAGGCCTACGTCACCCGGGTGGGCAGCGGCCCCTTCCCCACCGAGCTGTTCGACGAGACCGGCGACCTGCTGGTGGACCTCGGCGGCGAGTACGGCACCAACACCGGCCGCCGGCGCCGGCCGGGGTGGCTCGATGCCGTCATGCTCCGCCACGCCGTCCGCCTCAACACCTGCACCGAGCTGGCCATCACCAAGCTCGACGTGCTCGCCGCCCTGCCCGAGCTGAAGATCTGCGTGGCCTACGAGGACGAAGAGGGCAAGCGCTACACCCATGTGCCCTACCACCAGTCGGTGCTCCACAAGGTGCGCCCGGTCTACGAGACCCTGCCCGGCTGGGGGGTGGAGATCGGCGAGGTCAACCGCCTGGAGGACCTGCCCGCTCCGGCCCGGGCGTACGTGGCCCGCATCGAGGAGCTGGCCGGTGTGCCGGTGACCTACGTAGGGGTCGGCCCCGCCCGGGACCAGACCGTCGTCATGCCCACCGCAGCCTGATGCGGGTCCTGGTCGTCGGCTCCGGTGGGCGGGAGCACGCCCTGGCCTGGGGGCTGGCCGGTGCCGGCCACGAGGTGGTGGGCGCGCCCGGCAACCCGGGACTGGCCGGGCTCGGCCGCTGCCTGGACGTGGATCCCGCCGACCCGGCGGCGGTGGCGGCGCTCGCCGATGACCTCGACGCCGAGCTGGTGGTGGTCGGC
>JBOGFO010000785.1:0-9269 GCA_050743445.1 Acidimicrobiia bacterium | reverse complement strand
CTCGGGGAGGGTGGAGAAGACGTCGGCCCGGTCGGGTCGGACGTGGCGCTTGTCGATGATCCGGGTCAGGCCGCCCGTACCGGGGAGGACGGCCAGGAGGGGACCCTCGGGGAGCGACACGGCCGAGTTGCCGTCGTCGATGAGGAGGATGTCCTCGGTGGCCAGGGCCAGCTCGTAGCCGCCGCCCGAAGCGGTGCCGTTGAGGGCCGCCAGCCAGCGCTGGCCCGAGTGGGCCGACGCGTCCTCGATGGAGCACCGCGTCTCGTTGGTGAACTTGCAGAAGTTGACCTTGGCGCCATGGGGCGAGCCGGCCAGCATCCGGATGTTGGCGCCGGCGCAGAAGATCTTGTCCTTGCCCCCGGTGACGACCACGGCCCGCACCTCGGGGTGCTCGAAGCGCAGCCGCTGCACGGCGTCGTAGAGCTCGATGTCGACCGACAGGTCGTAGGAGTTGAGCTTGAGCTCGTACTCGTCGGAGAGGCCGCCACGCTCGTCGACGTCGAGTGACAGAGTGGCGACCGGCGGCTCGACGGAGAGCTTCCAGTGGCGGTAGCGGTCCGGGTGGGTATCAAAGGTGATGGGAGTCGTCGCCATGCCAAACAGTCTACAATCTTTTTGCGCTACGTCAAGACAACGTAGTAGGTTCTGATCGTGGATATTTCACGATTCCGGGCCAACGTGAGTCTCCTGCTGGACCACAACGTCGAAGTCGGGCGGGGCGAACGGGTGGCCGTCCGCTGCGGGGACGACCAGGTGACCTATACCCAGCTCCGGGCCCTGGCGTGCCGGGCGGGGCAGGTCCTGGCCGAGCGCGGGGTGCGGCGCGAGGAGCGGGTCCTGCTGGTGATGGACGACACGCCGGCGTTCCCCGCCGCCTTCCTCGGCGCCATCCGCATCGGCGCCGTCCCCGTCCCCGTCAACTTCATGTACAAGGCGTCGGACTACACGTACTTCCTGGCCGACTCCTATGCCCGGGTGGCGGTGGTCGACGACGCCTTCCGGGACAAGATCACCGAGGCGGCCGACGTCCACGGCGGCGGCGTGGAGCTGGTGGCGCCGGCCGACCTCCTGGCCGGCGGGGGCGGCGAGGTCTTCGACCCGGTCGCCTCCCACGAGGACGACATGGCCTTCTGGCTGTACAGCTCGGGGTCGACCGGGAAGCCCAAGGGGATCGTCCACCGCCAGGCCGACGTCGCCGCCACGTGCGAGACGTACGGCACCCACGTCCTCGGCCTCGCCGAGGACGACGTGACCTACTCCAGCTCCAAGCTCTTCCACGCCTACGGGCTGGGCAACGGGATCTCCTTCCCCTTCTCGGTCGGGGCCACGGCGGTGTACACGCCGGGCCGACCCGGCCCCGAAGCGGTCTTCGCCGCCATCGAGCGCCACCGGCCCAGCGTCTTCTTCTGCGTGCCGACGCTCTACAACGCCCTCCTCAACGCGCCGGGGGCGAAGGAGCGTGACCTGTCGTCGGTGCGCCTGTGCCTGTCGGCCGCGGAGCCGCTGCCGCCCGAGGTCTTCCACCGGTGGCAGGAACTCTACGGCGTCCTCATCCTCGACGGCATCGGCTCGACCGAGATGCTGCACATCTACTGCGCCAACCTGCCCGGCGCCCTACGTCCGGGGTCGTCGGGGCGACCCATTCCCGGCTACGAGCTCGAGATCCGCGACGAGGGCGGCGGCCTGGTGGCCCCCGGCGGGGACGGGGAGCTCTTCGTCAAGGGCGATTCGGCCCTGGCCGGCTACTGGCACCACCGGGACAAGACCCGGCGCTCCCTCCACGGCGAATGGTTCGCCACCGGCGACCGCTACCGCGTCGACGAGGACGGCTTCTACTGGTACGAGGGCCGGGCCGACGACATGATCAAGGTCGGCGGGCTGTGGGCGTCCCCCATCGAGATCGAGAACGTGCTCATGGAGCACCCGGCCGTGCTCGAGGCGGCGGTGGTGGGCGTGGACGTCGACGGGTTCACCCGCATCCGGGCCCACGTGATTTGTGGCAAGGGCGGCTCCCCGGCCGACCCTCCCCCCGGCCTGGACGCCGAGCTCCAGGAGTGGTGCAAGAGCCGGCTCCAGCGCTATCAGTATCCGCACATGGTCGAGTTCACCGACGAGCTGCCCAAGACGGTCACGGGCAAGATCCAGCGCTTCGTCCTCCGCCGGCCGGCGGAAACGGACCAGGCGCCGTGATCGACGGCATCCCGCTGGTCGACGCCCATCTGCACCCGCCCCGGCTCTCGACCCTGAAGATGAGCGTCGAGGCGTGGCTGATGGGCTTCGGCCCCGGCTTCTGGACGTCCTACGACGAGTCGGGAGCGATCGTCCCGGAACGCTTCGACGCCTACCTGGAGTCCGAAGGCGTCGACCTGGCCGTGCTGCTGTGCGAGTACAGCCCGCTCACCACCGGCGTCCAGCCCGTGGAGGACCTGCTGCCCATCGTCGGCCACAACCAGGCCCGGTTCCGTTTCCTGGCCAACGTGAACCCCCACCTCCACGATCCGCCCCTGGCCGAGCTGGAGCGCCAGGTGGCCCTCGGGGCGGTGGGCCTCAAGCTGCACCCCGTCCATGCCCGCTTCGCCCCCAATGAGGCGGCGCTGTGGCCGCTCTACGACCGCTGCGCCGAAGCCGGCCTGCCGGTGGTGTTCCACTGCGGCACCAGCATCTATCCCGGGGCCGTCAACCGCTTCGCCGATCCCGGCCTGGTCGACGAGGTGGCCGGAACCTTCCCCGACCTCAAGATCGTGCTGGCCCACGGCGGCCGGGGCTGGTGGTACGAGGCGGCCGCCTTCATCGCCCTCATGCGGCCCAGGGTGTGGATCGAGCTGTCGGGCCTGCCCCCCAAGAGCCTGCCCCGCTACTACTCCCGCTTCGACCTCCCGCGCCTCGCTCAGCGGTTCATCTTCGGCACCGACTGGCCGGGTACGCCCGGCATCGCCAAGAACGCCGCCGCGGTGGCCGACCTCGGCTTCGACCGCCCCACCCTGGAGCGCATCTTCTGGCGCAACGCCTTCGACGTCTACGCGCTGGGTGAGCCACCCTGGTGATGGCGATCGGTCTGGCATTGCCACGTCGATCGCCATCACCTACTCATACCCGGAAGCGGGTGAAGAGGCGGTACATCAGCTCGGTGGCGGCTTTGAGCGCCTCGACACCGACGCGCTCGTCGTTGCCGTGCATGCGGGTCATGGTGTCGTCGTCCACCGCGTAGGGATAGATGCCGTAGACGGGGATGCCCTTCTCCCGCCACGGCCCGCCGCTGGTGCCGGCCTCGAACAGGCACGGCGCCGGGCGGGCGTCCGGATAGGTCTCGGTGACCGCCTCCGCCCAGGCGGCAAAGACGTCGGTGTCGGTCGGAGCCGCGGTTCCGGTCCGGCCGTCCTCGATGACCACCCTCGTCCCCTCCAGGGTCAGCCCGGCCCGGGGTCGCAGCGTCAGGGTCACCTCGGGGTCGGCCACCGCCGCCGCCATCTCCTCCATGAGCTGATCGATGGTGGGGCCGCCGGGGACGAGGCGCGTGTTGACGGTGGCGGTGGCCGAACCGGGGATGATGTTGACCCGGTAGCCGGCCTGCTCGATGACGTAGGAGAGGGTGGGCCGCATGAAGGCGTTGTGCAGCCACGGGTAGGGGCTGCGCTTGACCACCAGGGCGCCGGCCCGGTTGCGCTGCCGGCGGTCCTCGGCGGCGAGGAGCAGGCGGATGGCCCGGGCGAAGGGCGGGTCGGTGCCGGCCCAGGCTTCGGCCAGGGCGGCGAAATACTCCCGGGAGGGCGGGGCGAGGGAGACGTCGGGCTCGTAGGCGGAGAGGCGGGCGACGGCCCGGTTGAGGCGCACGATGGCGGCGTCGGGCATCGGCCGGGCGGAGTGGGTGGCGATGGCCGTGGTCGTCAGGTCCACCGTGGCCGAGATGCGGTCCTGGACGGTGACGGCGGCGAGGCGGGGCGCGCCGTCGGGACCGGCCAGGGTCCAGCCGCCCTCGGTCAGGACCGCCCCGGCGGCGACCCGGTCCCAGTGGTTGGTGGCCAGCCAGCGGCCGCCGTGGGGACCGGCCTCCTCGTCGGCGTCGGAGCAGAAGATGATCTCCCGGTCGAAGCGGGCGCCCTCGCTCAGGTGGCGGAGGAGGGCGGCCATGAAGGCGGCGTTGGCCCCCTTCATGTCGATGGCCCCCCGGCCGTAGAGGAAACCGTCGGCGACGACGCCGGCGTAGGGGTCGACGGTCCAGCGCTCCCGGTCGACGGAGACGACGTCGGAGTGGCACAGGAGCAGCAGGGGCGCGGCGCTCGTCCCCGGCGCCGCTGGGATGCGGGCGATGAAGTGGACGTTGTCGGCCTTGGGCGTCGGGATGATCTCGGTGGGGACCCCGGCCGCCTCCCAGCGGGACTTCATCCACTCGGCATGGGGCACAGTGACGCCACCCTCGCCGGCGTGGGAGGTGTCGAAGCGGATCATGGCCGTGGCCACGGCGACGGGGTCGAGGTCGGCGGGGTCCACCGTCGCCCTCGGTGCTGCTGCCGCCGATGGGTCCGTTCCGACCCGGTGGATGAGAGCCGGGACCGCCGCTCCGGCTGCGACCAGGACGGCCGCCCGCCCGCCGGTCCACAGAAACGCCCGCCGATCAAAGGTGCGCTCGGTCACAGTGTCCCCCCCGCTCACCGACCGGATGCCTCCCTGCGACCCACTCAAGCAGGTTCCGGCGGGACTGTCTTCCTCAAGTCGGCCCGGTAGGGCAAGATCAGCGCCAGTCGCCTCGACCGAAGGAGATCCCGGATGTTTTCGGAACAACCTCCGCTCGACGTTCGGATGGCCGACCTTCGCCGGCGGGCTGATGAGGCTTCTGCTGCGATCCCTGCCGGCTACATGCGTGGCTCGGAGGCCATTCGCCGCTCGGGTGTTTCCGCGCAGGACTTCATCGAAGCCCACCTCGCCGGCACGATCAGGTCCGAAATCTTTGCCGGCAAGGTCCGCGCCTTCCGCACGACCGATGTCGAAGCCTGGATCGCGAGCCTCCGGACCCAAGGCATGTGACCATGGAACCCGAAATCACGCGTGACCGTGGAGCCGAGATACCCCCGGACGAACTCGGGGGAATCATCGACGACTTGATCAGCATCGCCGAGCAGCTCGCGGAGGGGGGTGACGACGTCAACGCCGGCCTGATCAACAACATCGTTGATCAGCTGATGCTTTACATGCCTGACTGACGGGCTTTCGCGGCGGGATCAGAAGGTGGTAGCGATCGATATGGACAGACCACGTCGATCGCAGTCACCTGCTCGATCAGACGAAGATGTCGAGGGGCAGGAAGGCGGAGACGACGAAGTTGGGGACGTCGACCACCTCGCTGACCTTGAGGTCCACGGCCACCGAGCAGATGGAGTACGCCTGCTGGCGCGTGTAGCCGTACTCGTGGCCGAGGTGGTCGATCATGTTGAGCAGGGCGTTGCGGGCGGCCAGGGTGAGGTCCTCGGACTCGTTGCGCCCGTCGCGGCTGATGGACAGGCCGGTGGTGGCGAAGAACCGTTGCGGAGCCTGGAACCGGGGGTCGACTACGTAGTCGTCGCGTTCGAAGGCGAGATCGCGGGTGCCCCGCTCGGCGGCGTGGCCCTTGCGCAGGTCGAAGCGGACGCGCAGCGTCGACTGCATCTCGATGGCGGTGCCACAGGTCTCGCAGTCGCCCTGGGCGAAGTGGGCGTCACCGGCGGAGAAGAGCCCGCCTTCGGCATAGACCGGCATGAGCAGGCGGGCCCCGGCCGACAGCTGCTTGATGTCGACATTGCCCGCCGTTTCCCGGGGCGGGATGGTGCGCAGCGCCTCGCCGGAGATCGACGGGTCCGATGGGACCGCGCCGGCGGGGTCAGGCGGGAGGCAGAAGCCGCCCCGGTTGATCAGGTCCTGCTCCCGGGCGATGGTGCGGTCCAGGAGCTCCCGGTCGGGGGAGAGCCCGATGGTGCCCATGAACGGGGCCCCGGGGATGCGAACGCCGGGGATGTCGGCACTGGTGGCCCACCCGTCGGCGATCTCCCACTTGACCAGGTAGGGGTCGGGGAAGTCGTCGCGCAGGAAGCCGAAGCCGGGGATGTGCACGGTGAACCCGAAGGAGGGCGGGGCCACCTCGAGGATCTCGGCGACCAGGATGTCGCCGGGCTCCGCCCCTTCGATGTACACCGGGCCGGTGAGGGGATGGACCACGCCGAGGTCGACCTTGGCCAGGTCGTCGACGGTGGAGTCGACCGTGATCGGACCGTCGAGCGCATCGCGGGTCTCGAGGATCACCTCGTCGCCGGGCTGGCAGCGGACGACCGGCGGGATGTCGGGATGCCAGCGGTTGTGGCCGGTCTCGGGCTGGGCCGCCAGAGGAACGGAGAAGTCGATGCGGACCTCGTGTGTAGCCATGGAGTTCCTCCCCGTGATCGCGGAAACGGCAGTCTGCCGCGTCAGCCCAGGACGTGCGAGAGGATCGGCTCCGGCGGTTCCGGGAAACGGTCGGGGTGCAGGATCCAGGCCAGCGCTTCGAGGCCCTCGACCACCCGGGGACCGGAGCGGGAGAAGTAGCCGTTGGCGTCGACGGCGAACACGCGGCCGGCCGACCAGGCCGGGGTACCAGTCACCGCCGGGATTCCGGGCAGGACCGCCTCCGCCTCGGCCCGGGCCGCGGCCAGGTCGTAACCGCAGGGCATGACCACGATCACCTCGGGAGCGGCGTCGCCCACCAGGTCCCACGCCACCCGCGGGGACGGCTCCCCGGCCGCCACCAGCAGGTGCCGGCCGCCGGCCAGCTCCACCATCTCGGGCACCCAGTGGCCGCCCGCGAAAGGCGGGTCGAGCCACTCCAGGGTGACGGTGGGTACCCGGTCCAGGTCCCGGGCGGCGTCCTCCACGGCGGCGATGCGGGCCCGGAGGCCGTCGACGATCCCGGCCGCCCGCTCAGGCACCCCGGCCCGACGGCCGACTTCGATGATGCCGGCCAGGATGTCGCCGAGGGAGTGGGGGTCGAGCGACACCACCTCGGCGGTGCATCCGATCTTGGCCAGGGCGTCCTCCACCTGCCCGGAGGGCACGGCGCACACCCGGCACAGGTCCTGGGTGAGGATCAGGTCGGGCTCGAGATCCCCGATGCGGACGCTGTCGAGGTTGTAGAGCGCCTCGCCGGCCGCCACGCGTTCCGAGACGAGCCGGTCGATCTCGGCCGCGGGCATGTCCGGCGCCAGGGCCAGGGCGGTGTCGGACACCACCGGCTTGGTGCGGGCCTCGGCCGGGTGGTCGCACTCGTAGGTCACCCCCACCAGGTCGTCACCCAGGCCGAGCGAATAGACGATCTCGGTGGCGGAGGGAAGCAGGGAGACGATCCGCATGACTGACAGTCTTCCCCGCTTGGGTAGTTTCCGTTGCATGACTCGAATTGGACGCGACGCCCCGCCGAACATGACCGACTACGACGCCGAGCGGGCCTCCTTCCGGCTGGACGTGCCGGAACGGTTCAACTTCGTCCTCGACGTCCTCGAACGCCGGGCGGCGGCCACCCCCGACGGCCTCGCCCTTCTGGCGCTGGATGCCGCCGGCGCCGTCACCGGCCGCCACACCTGGGCCGGCATGGCCAAGGAATCACGCCGGATGGGTCACGCCCTCAGCGCCCAGGGCGTGGGCAATGGCGATCCCGTCTTCCTGATGATGCCCCGCATCCCCGAGTGGTACGTCGCCGCCCTGGGTGCCATCCGCATCGGCGCCATCCCCATGCCCGGCACCAGCCTGCTGACGGCCAAGGACATCGCCTACCGAATCGAGCGGGCCGGGGCGGTGGCCGCCGTCACCGACTCCGACGCCGCGGCCAAGGTCGACGCCGCCGGCGACCTCCCCAGCCTCCGGCAGCGGATCGTGGTCGGCGAGGCCCCGAGCGACGGCTGGACGCCCCTGACGGCGCTGCTCGAGCCGGCGTCGACCGACCCGACCCCCGGAGACCCCACCGCCGCCACCGACCCGATGCTCCTCTACTTCACCAGCGGCACGGTGTCGTACCCGAAGATGGTCATGCACACCCAGTCCTACGCCCTCGGCCACACCATCACCGCCCGCTACTGGCAGGACCTGCGGGAGGGCGACGTCTCCTGGGCCGTCTCCGACATGGGCTGGGCCAAAGCCGCCTGGGGCAAGCTCTTCGGCCAGTGGATCCAGGGCGCCACCGTGGTGCTCATGAACATGGGCAAGCCCGATGCCGACCTGATCCTCGACACCGTCGCCCGCAACGGGGTCACCGAGTTCTGCGCCCCGCCCACCCTCTACCGCCTGCTGGTCCAGGCCGACCTGAAGGCCCACGACCTGTCCGGCCTCCGCCACTGCGTGTCGGCCGGGGAACCGCTCAACCCCGAGGTCATCCGCATCTGGGAAGAGGGGACCGGGGGCCTCACCATCTACGACGGCTACGGGCAGACCGAGACGGTGAACCTGGTGGCCAACTACCGCTGCCTGCCCGTGCGCCCCGGCTCCATGGGCAAGCCCACGCCCGGCTTCGACGTCCGGGTGGTCGACGACTCCTGGCAACCGGTGGCCGCCGGCGACGAGGGCCACATCGCCGTACGCGTGGAACCGCTAAAACCCCTGGGCATGTTCGACGGCTACCACCAGGACGACGACGCCACCGCCGCCGCCTTCCAGGGCGGCTGGTACCTGACCGGCGACAAGGCCCGGGTCGACGAGGACGGCTACCTCTGGTTCGAGGGGCGGTCCGATGACGTCATCACCTCCTCGGCCTACCGGATCGGGCCCTTCGAGGTGGAGAACGCCCTGATCGAGCACCCGGCGGTGGCCGAGGCGGCGGTGGTGGGCAAGGACGACCCGGAGCGGACCCAGCTGGTGTGCGCCTTCGTCATCTGCGCCCCCGGCCACGAGGGCTCGCCAGAGCTGGCCGCCGAGCTCCAGAACCACGTCAAGCAGTCGACCGCGCCCTACAAATACCCCCGGCTCGTGTACTTCGTCGACGAGCTGCCAAAGACTGTCAGCGGCAAGATCCGGCGCACCGAGCTACGCGATCAGCTCCGCCGGGGAGAGTTCTGAATTTCTGCTCAGGGTGCGCGCGCCGATCGCATGTTCCCCCGCTAACCTCTAGCGACATCCCGAGAACAAATGGGATAATTCCGTAGACAACGCACTCTCCGTCGCAGGAGAACCGCTGGGAGTGAACCTGCGAGCCGTGGCCGTGAGGAGGATCTGGGATGTTGCGAGAAGGGGGGACTCTCGTCCGTCGTCTGCGTTCCGCTCCTCTGGTCGCTGTTCCTTTC
>JBOGFO010000784.1:0-6022 GCA_050743445.1 Acidimicrobiia bacterium | reverse complement strand
CCTCGTTCCGGGCCGGCCGATCGGGCGCCGAGCCATTCCCGGGCACCGGCGCCGACCCCTACGCCGTCACCCGGCCCCCGCGGCGGGCCCTCCCCGGGCGCCGGGTCACGCAGCTGCACTACGCCCGCCGCGGCGAGGTCACCCCGGAGATGGCCTTCGTCGCCCTCCGGGAGGGCCTCGACCCCACCTTGGTGCGCGACGAGGTCGCCCGGGGCCGGGCCATCATCCCGGCCAACGTCAACCACCCCGAGTCGGAGCCGATGGCCATCGGCCGCAACTTCCTGGTCAAGGTCAACGCCAACATCGGCAACTCGGCCGTGACCTCGTCGGTGGCCGAGGAGGTGGACAAGCTCACCTGGGCCACCCGCTGGGGAGCGGACACGGTCATGGACCTCTCCACCGGGTCCGACATCCACACCACCCGGGAGTGGATCCTCCGCAACAGCCCGGTCCCCATCGGCACGGTGCCCATCTACCAGGCGCTGGAGAAGACGGACGGCAAGCCCGAGGAGCTCACCTGGGAGATCTACCGGGACACCGTCATCGAGCAGGCCGAGCAGGGCGTGGACTACATGACCGTCCACGCCGGCGTGCTTCTGCGCTACGTGCCGCTCACCGCCAAGCGGATGACGGGCATCGTGTCCCGGGGCGGGTCGATCCTGGCCGCCTGGTGCCTGGCCCACCACCAGGAGAACTTCCTCTACACCCACTTCGAGGAGCTCTGCGAGATCCTCAGCGCCTACGACGTGGCCTTCTCACTGGGCGACGGGCTCCGCCCCGGGGCGATCGCCGACGCCAACGACGAGGCCCAGCTGGGCGAGCTCCACACCCTCGGGGAGTTGACCAAGGTGGCGTGGGACTTCGACGTGCAGGTGATGATCGAAGGCCCGGGCCACGTGCCCCTGCACAAGATCAAGGAGAACGTGGACCTCCAGATGGAGTGGTGCCACGAGGCGCCCTTCTACACGCTGGGCCCGCTCACCACCGACATCGCCCCCGCCTACGACCACATCACCTCGGCCATCGGGGCGGCGGTCATCGGCATGCACGGAACCGCCATGCTCTGCTACGTCACGCCCAAGGAGCACCTCGGGCTCCCCGACCGGGACGACGTCAAGGAAGGCGTCATCGCCTACAAGATCGCCGCCCACGCCGCCGACCTGGCCAAGGGCCACCCCGGGGCCCAGGCGTGGGACGACGCCCTGTCCAAGGCCCGCTTCGAGTTCCGCTGGGCCGACCAGTTCGAGCTCGCCCTCGACCCGGAGCGGGCCCGGGGCTACCACGACGAGACCCTTCCCGCCGACGGAGCCAAGACGGCCCACTTCTGCTCCATGTGCGGCCCCAAGTTCTGCTCCATGCGCATCACGGCCGACGTCCGCGCCTACGCCGAAGCCCACGGCGTCACCGAGGAGGTCGCCATCGAGCTCGGCATGAAGGAGAAGGCCGACGAGTTCGCCGACGCCGGCGGGAGGGTCTACCTGCCGGTCGAGTAACGAGGCGCCGGGCTCTAGCCCCGTATTCCGCACCACTGGAAAGGCGGGGAAGACGGTGTCGTTGGACCGCGCCGGGAACCACCGCAAGCCCCACGTCGTCGACGAGGTCGCCCGCCTCTCCGGCCATCCCGGCGCATGAGCATCGAGCAACGCTCGCCGAAGCCATCCGCAGCTTCCACCTCGACGCCCTCGCCGGGTCGTGTGCGGTCGAACACTACCGGCCGCCGGTGTTTCCAAAACGTTTCCGCCGGGGGCGGTGATGTTCACGCCTTGTTCCCGGACACGTCCGTACGGTCGAAGCAGACCCGCCCGCCCCTCCTCACAGTCTTGCGTCACGATCGGAGGCAGCGTCGTGTGGACCGACCGCTACTGGCAGGCCGCCTTGGATCAGAGGGCCCGGATGGAAGCCGAAGCCGCCACCGATTGTCGGGCCCGGGAAGCCGCCCGGCTGCACTCCCGGCGCGGGTTCCTGACCCGGTCCCTCACCCGCCGGCGCCGGGCGCCCGACGACGGCTATCGGCCACTCACGGGCACCGGATTCGAGTGGTCCGCCGCTCAAGACGACACATCGTGGCACCCAGAGTTGACCCGGACAGGAATGAGTGAAAGGACCACGAGATGGATGAGATCGCCACCGAGGCGCCGCAGTACATGGTCGTGATCAACGAGGAGGAGCAGTACTCGATCTGGCGACTCGGCCGCGTCGTACCAACGTCACACCTCGACGGACCTCGCCTCCCCGGATCCGGGGCGGGCAACGGGCTCCGACGGATGCCCAGGCCCGAGATCTCGTTCAACTTCCTGGGTCGGGCGCGACGCCCGGCGCCGGCGCGGGACGAGCCGCTGTGCACCCCGGGAAACGGCCTCGCCGCCAGCGGGCGCAACCCCCGGCCGCACCTGGTCGGTGTCGGGGCCTGGCTCGCCGCCGGTCGCCTGGAGGCCGCCATCCACTACAGCGTGAACCGGCACCAGCCGGACACGATGGCCGCGCTGGCGGACGGGTTCCGGCGGGCCCTGACCTCCCTCTCGTCCGCCGATCGGGCGACGGTGGGCAGCTAGGCTTTGGCGGATGCTCGTCCAGCGCAGCTTTCCGCTTGTCGAGCAGCAGCCCGACCTGGGAACGCTGGAAGAAGCCGTCCTCCGGCAATGGGCCACGGAGGGCACGTTCGCCGCCTCCGTCGAGAGCCGCCCGCTGGAGCAGGAGTTTATTTTTTACGACGGGCCGCCGTTCGCCAACGGGCTGCCCCACTACGGGCACCTGCTCACCGGCTTCGTCAAGGACACGATCGCCCGCTACCGGACGATGCGGGGGAAGCGGGTCGAGCGCCGCTTCGGCTGGGACTGCCACGGCCTACCGGCCGAGATGGAGGCCGAAAAGGAGCTGGCCCTGTTCGGCCGGGCCCAGGTCCTCGAGTACGGGATCGACCGCTTCAACGAGTTCTGCCGGCAGTCGGTCATGCGCTACACGGCCGAGTGGGAGCGCTACGTCAACCGCCAGGCCCGCTGGGTCGACTTCGCCAACGACTACAAGACGATGGACCTCTCCTACATGGAGAGCGTGATGTGGGCGTTCGCCACCCTCTACCGCAAGGGCCTGGTCTACGAGGGGTTCCGGGTCCTCCCCTACTGCTGGGAATGCGAGACGCCCCTCTCCAATTTCGAGACCCGGCTCGACGACGCCTACCGCGACCGGGTCGACCCGGCCGTCACCGTCGGGTTCCGGCTGGTGGCCGCGCCGGGTGAGCCGGAGACCCGGCTGCTCGTCTGGACGACGACGCCGTGGACGCTGCCCTCCAACCTGGCTCTGGCCGTGAACCCCGACACGCGCTACGCGGTGTTCGAGCGGGACGGGATCCGGCTCGTGCTCGGCGCGTCGGCGACGGAGCGGTACGAACCGGAGCTGGCCGGCGCCCGGCGGGTGGGTGACATTCCGGGCGCCGAGCTCGTCGGCCGGCGTTACCAGCCGCTGTTCCCGTTCTTCGCCGGGCGGGACGCCTTCCGAGTGCTGCCCGCCGACTTCATCGAGGAGGGCACCGGGACGGGGATCGTGCACATGGCGCCCGCCTTCGGCGAGGACGACCAGCGGCTCTGCGAGGAACACGGGATCGGCCTCGTCAACCCCGTCGACGAGCGGGGCCGGTTCACGGCCGAGGTCGCCGACTACGCCGGCCAGCTCGTCTTCGACGCCAACCAGTCGATCCTGGCCGACCTGCGCCGCCTGGGTCTGGTCGAGCGGGTCGAGGAGTACACCCACAGCTACCCGCATTGCTGGCGCTCGGACACGCCGCTCATCTACCGGGCCCAGAGCTCCTGGTTCGTGGCCGTGAGCAAACTCGCCGACCGCTTGCTCGAGCTCAACCAGCAGATCAACTGGGTCCCCGCTCACATCAAGGACGGGGCGTTCGGCAACTGGCTGGAGGGCGCCCGGGACTGGTCGCTCAGCCGGAACCGGTTCTGGGGTTCGCCGATCCCGGTGTGGGTGAGCGACGACCCGACGTATCCCCGCATCGACGTGTACGGCAGCCTCGACGAGCTGGAACGGGACTTCGGCGTCCGGCTCACCGACCTGCACCGGCCGGCCATCGACCAGTTGACCCGGCCCAACCCCGACGACCCGACGGGCCAGGCGACGATGCGGCGCATCCCGGACGTGCTCGACGTGTGGTTCGACTCGGGCTCGATGCCGTTCGCCCAGGTGCACTACCCGATGGAGAACCGGGACTGGTTCGAGACCCACAACCCGGCCGACTTCGTCGTCGAGTACATCGGGCAGACGCGGGGCTGGTTCTACACGCTGCACGTGATCGCCGCCGCTCTCTTCGACCGTCCCGCCTTCGCCAGCGGCGTGGTCCACGGGGTGCTCCTCGGCCAGGACGGGCGGAAGATGTCCAAGCGGCTGCGCAATTTTCCCGAGCCGGGCTCCATGTTCGACCGGCACGGGGCGGACGCCATGCGCTGGTTCCTCCTCTCGTCGCCCGTCCTCACCGGCCGGGAACTGGTCGTCAACGAAGAAGGCATCGAGGACGCCATCCGCCGGCTCATCCGGCCACTGTGGAACGCCTGGTACTTCCTCGCCCTCTACGCCCGGGCCGACAACGTGACCGCCCGGTGGAGGACCGACGCCCCGGGGCTCCTCGACCGGTACATCCTGGCCCGGGCCCGCGCCCTGGTGGAGCGGGTGACGGCCGAGATGGACGCCTACGGCCTGGCCGAGGCCTGCCGGGCAGTGGAGGACTTCCTCGACTCGCTCAACAACTGGTACATCCGGCGGAGCCGCGACCGGTTCTGGGGCGGCGGGCAGGATGAGGACAGGGCCGACGCCTACGACACGCTGTTCACCGTCCTCGAGGTGGTCACCCGGACGGTCGCTCCCCTGTTGCCCCTCGTGAGCGATGCGATCTACCGAGGCCTGGCCGGCGACGGCAGCGTGCACCTCGCCCCGTGGCCCGACTCGGGGGACCTGCCCGAGGATGCCGAGTTGGTGGCCGGCATGGACCGGGCCCGGGCCGTGTGCTCGGCGGCCCTCCATGTGCGGCTGGCCAACAAGCTGCGGGTGCGCCAACCCCTCGCCCGGCTCACCGTGGCCGACCCGGAGGCCGAGGCCCTCCGGCCCTTCCTGCCGCTGATCGCCGCCGAGGTGAACGTGAAGGAGATCGTCCTCACCGCCGACGTGGCCTCCCAGGCGCGCCAGGTGCTCGAGGTCCATCCCCGGCTGGTGGGACCCCGGCTCGGCGGGGCCGTGCAGGACGTCCTGGCCGCCGCTCGCCAGGGCCGCTGGCAACGGCGGGAGGATGGCACCGTGGAGGTGGCCGGGTCGGTGCTGCTGCCGGGAGAGTTCGACCTGCGCCTCCAGCCCGTCGACGCCGCCGGAACCACGGAGCTCCCGGGGCGGGGCCTCGTGGTCCTCGACCTCGAGGTCACGGCCGAGCTGGCCGAGGAGGGGGTCGTACGCGACCTGATCCGGCTCGTGCAGGTCGCCCGGCGGGAGGCCGGCCTCGACATCGCCGACCATGTCGAGCTCACCCTCGAGCTGCCCGACGACGTGGCGCGCGCCGCCCGGGCCCGGCGCGGGGTACTGGCCGGCAGCACCCTGGCCGACGACGTGGTCTTCTCCGGCCCGCCGGCCGAAGGCGGCAACGCCGAGCTACCGGACGGGCGGCCGGTCCGGATCCGGCTCCGTCGAGCGGGGTGAGCGGCGGCCATGCGGTTCCTGGTCCGCGGCCGTCCTGAACCAGCCTCGGCCCGGCAGCTCGTCGAGGGTAGGGACCGCCTCCCACCGACCGGCGGGCCCGTCCGGGAAGTCCTCGACCCGGCTCGAGCCGGTGAGCACGGCGGCCGCCCCCGGGGTCGGCACCGCCGCCGATCAGCTCACCTGGACACTGGGGCCGCCCCAGGCGGCGCTGGCCACCCTCCGCCTGGAGATGGGTGGCGGCGTGCTCTCAGACGGGCGTTACCGCGACCACGAGGTCGACGGTCTTGGTCTCGGTGCACTCCGGATCGCCCTGGCACGAGTCGGCCAGGACCTACTC
>JBOGFO010000783.1:0-5999 GCA_050743445.1 Acidimicrobiia bacterium | reverse complement strand
CGTCCCATGTCAGCCCAGGGGGATGATCTCGTGGTCCACCAGGCGCCCGCCGTCGACCCTCAACCGCCCGTAGGTGTGGACGGGTTGGGCCCGGCGGTCGGTGGGGGAGCCGGGATTGAACAGGCGCTGGCCGTCGAGGCCCTCGGTATCGACGGGGATGTGGCTGTGGCCGAACACGACGATGCCGGCATTGGGGAACCGCCGGTGCAGGCGTCCCTCCCGGCCCTTGGCGGGGCCGGAGTCGTGGATCATCCCGATGTGCAGCCCTTCCACGGTGACCAGGCGCTCCTCGGGCACCGACCCGAGCAGCTCGGCGTCGTTGTTGCCGAGCACGGCCAGGGTGGGGGCGAAGCCGGACAGCTCCGTCAACAGCTCCCGGCACACCACATCACCGCCGTGGAGGATGAGATCCGCGCCGTCCAGGGCGGCGTAAACGGCGTCGGGCAGCCGCCGTTTCCCGCCGGGCCGGATGTGGGTGTCGGAGAGGACGACGACCTCGGTCATGGGACCTGCGCCAGCAGGGCCCGGCGGGCGGGGCAGGGGCCCCCGGTCGCATCGCGATGAGCCGCCAGGCGAAGAGCCATAGTCATCGTGCCATGAGTACCGCCCGGGCGGGGGCTCCGTCGCACCCGGCCAGGGGCAACGGGAGACAAACCAGGTCGTAGAGGCCGGGGTCGACCCGGGACAGGTCGAGCCCTTCGAGGATCACGACCCCGCCCCGGAGGAGGGTCACGTGCGTCGGATGGCCGGGGGCGCCGGGTTCCTCCACGGACAGGAAGTCGGCGCCTACCAGGCGCACGCCCCGGTCGACCATCCAGGCGGCACCGGCGGCGGCGAGGGCGACGTAGTCGTCGGGAAACGTCTGGAGGCGCTCGGGCCAGCGGGCGGAGTTGTCGGTCTTCATCAGCAGCCGCGCGGTGCCCGGGGGCACGTCCACGGCGTCGAGATCGGTGGGGCCGATGGGCCCCGGACGGCCGGTCAGGTCGATCACCAGCGCCGGTCCGATCAGGGTGTCGAGGGCCAGCTCGTCGACGGTGGCGCCCCCGGCCAGGAAGTGGGCCGGCGGGTCGACGTGGGTGCCGGTGTGGGAGCTGAGCCGGACCTCGGAAACATCGGCGGGAGCGCCGTCGGCCATGCGAAAGAAAGGAGTGACGGACACCGGCGGATCCCCCGGCCAGGAGAATTGTCCTGTCCGAATTGGGAGGGTTATGTCGATGATCGTCCCGTTTGTCCGCATTGCAATCCAGTTAATCCCATTGTGTCGGTTCGGGGCCTGAGTTACCTTCGAAGTGACGCCTGGGGATGCCACGAACGAACGCGCTCTTCCGCCGAACTGCCGAATCTGCTCACACGGGCTCAAGTCGACCCGCAGGTCCAGGCGGCCCAGCGCGAGGAGGCGCCGAATGCGTCAGGTGACCGGGGGTGGGGGGGTGTCCCCCACTCGAAAGGTGTTGTGTGCAGTGGCTGCCGCCACGCTCGCCGGTGCGCTCGTCCCGGCCACACCCGCCGGCGCGGTCTCCGGCCCCCGCTCCTCCTTCATCGTCGAGCTCGCCGTCCCGCCCCTTGCCTCCTACGGCGAGGGCCTGTCCCTTTTGTCCACCCTTCCCGAGGCCGCCCGCAGCTACCAGGCCTTCATCACCGACCGCCAGGACGGCGTCCTGCGGCGGGCCGCGGCCACGTCCGCCCCGGTCACCTACGGCTACCGGACCTCCTTCCCCGGCTTCGCCGCCCGCCTCACCGACGCTGAGGCCGCCCGGCTGGCGGCCGACCCGGCGGTTCGGGCCGTCAGCCGCGACGGCGTCTCCCATCCCACCGCCGCCCCCGATCAGGCCGACAAGGGCGAAGGGCCCCTCGGGCGCGACGGCGCCGCGTTCCTCGGCCTGCCCGACGGGTTGTGGGATGACCTCGGAGGGCCCAGCGAGGCCGGCGCCGGCATGATCATCGGCGTTCTCGACACCGGCATCCACCCCGAGCACCCGAGCTTCGCAGACAAGCCCAACGACGAGGACGGCGAGGACAACGAGCGCGTCTACCTGGGGCCGCCCTACGACCCGCCGGCCGACTGGCGGGGCACCTGCCAGGCCGGTGAGGCGTTCGCCGTCACCGACTGCAACGACAAGCTGGTCGGCGCCCGCTACTTCGTCGACGGCTTCGGCGCCGAGAACCTCCATACCGACGAGTTCCTCTCCGCCCGCGACGCCGACGGGCACGGCAGCCACACCGCCGCCACCGCCGCCGGCAACTACGGCGTGGACCCGGCGATCGGGGGCCACCACCTCGGGATCCCCTACATCTCCGGGATCGCCCCCCGGGCCTACGTGGCCGCCTACAAGGTGTGCTGGACCCGCAAGGAGGCGGAGGCCCCCGAACCCGGCCAGCCCGACCAGGGGTCCTGCAACGACTCCGACACGGTGGCCGCCATCGACGCCGCCGTTTCCGACGGTGTCGACGTCATCAACTACTCGGTGGGGACCAACACCGCCACCCTGGTGGGGCCGGTGGAGCGGGCGTTCCTCTTCGCCGTCGATGCCGGTGTGTTCGTGGCCAACTCGGCCGGGAACAACGGCCCCGAGGCTTCCACCGTGGGCGCGCCGGCGGCCACCCCCTGGGTCACCTCGGTGGCGGCGTCGAGCCTGGCCCGCAAGTTCGAGTCGACCGTCGAGGTCTTCCCAACCTCGGGGGACGCCGAGCCCATCTCCACCAAGGGACCCACCTTCACCGCCGGCGTGGACCGCGCCGACCTGATCGACTCCCTGAAGGTTCCCGCCACCGGCGTGGCCGTCGACCAGGCCGAGCTGTGCATGCCCGGTTCACTCGACCCGGTGTCGGTCAAGGGCAGGATCGTGCTGTGCAAGCGGGGCATCAACCCCCGCGTGGAGAAGGGCCAGGTGGTGGCCGACGCCGGCGGCGTCGGGATGATCCTCTACAACGCCGAGGCCGCTCAGGACCTCGTGGCCGACGTGCACCACCTGCCCGCCGTGCAGGTGAGCGCCGAGGACGGGCAGGCCATCAAGGCGCTGCTCGACGCCGGGACGGTGGAAGCCGAGATCGGTGGAGCCCGGGCGGTGGCCGGCCCGGGTGATGTCCTGGCCCCCTTCTCCTCCCGGGGTCCCCAGCTGCCGGTGCCCGACATCCCCAAACCCGACATCACCGCCCCCGGGGTGAGCATCCTGGCCGCCACCACGCCCACCCCGGCGGCGGCTGAGGCCCCCAAGGGCGAGCTGTTCCAGGCCATCAGCGGCACGTCGATGTCGTCGCCCCACGTGGCCGGCGCGGCTGCCCTGCTCCTACAACGGGATCCGGGCCGGTCGCCGGCGACCGTCAAGTCGGCGCTCATGACCACCGCCAACCCCGAGGTCTACCGGGAGGACGGGGTCACGCCGGCCGACGTGTTCGACACCGGCTCGGGGCGCATCGACCCCAACCGGGCGGCGGAGCCGGGCCTGGTGCTCGACGCCGGTCTGGCCGACTACGCCCGCTACCTGGAAGGTCAGGACCCCGCGATCGTGGAGGGCGACATCCCGCCGATCGCCGCCGTCGACCTCAACCTGCCCGCCGTCTCCTACGGATCGTTCACGGGGACGGCCACGACGAGCCGGACCTTCACCAGCGTCGACGACAAGCCCGGCACCTGGGACGTCACCGTCACCGGGCTGTCCGGCCTCACCACGGCCGTGAGCCTGTCGACCCTGGAGCTGAACCCGGGAGCGAGCGTCCCGGTCCAGCTCACCCTGACCCTGGCCGACGCCCCGCTCGACACCTACACCTTCGGCGCCCTGGTGCTCACCAACGCCGAGGACGGGCGGACGGTGCGCCTGCCGGTGTCGGCCCGCCCGGTGCGGATCGCCGCCCCGGTCAAGGCGGCCATTCCCACCGACGTCGCCACGGGCACCGCCCCGGTGACGGCCCGGGCCGGCTACCAGGGCGAGATCTCGGCCCTCGGGTGGGGGCTGGCCCCGCCCCGGCTCCGTGCGGGTGAGACCGTGTCCACCGCCCCCGGCGCCAACAACCTCGAGGCCTCGCCCGGCGTGGACATCTTCGACGTGACCGTCCCGGCCGGGGCCCAGATCCTGGCCGCCGACGTCACCAACGCCGACGGCGGAGCCGCGACGGAAGACATCGACCTCGACCTGTTCCTGTTCTACGACGACGAGGGCGACGGCTTCGACGCCGAGGACGGCCTGGCCGCCTCGGCCGACCCGGACGCCGAGGAGTCCGTCGCCATTCCCTACCCGGCGCCGGGCGCCTACCGGTTCTCGGTGGTGGGCTTCAAGACCAAGGATCCCGTCTCCAGCTACGACTTCATCTCCTGGGTGGGTGCCGACGGCTCGCCCGACGATCCGGCCACGCCGTCGTCGGCTCCGGGCCTGGAGGTGCGGGGCGATCCCCGTCCGGTCGCCTTCGGTGACGAGGTGGCGTTGGAGCTGGCGTGGTCAGGGCTGTCCGCCGACGGGGTCTATCTCGGACTGGTGACCTTCCACGACACGGCCACGCCCGACCCGGCCGCGCCCAAGGCCGTCACGCTGGTGCGGATCACCAAGAGTTCGGGGCCACCGGCCCCCGGCGGGTAGCCGGCTCCAGCCGCCCGGGGTCGGGCGGAGGCCGACCGCCGGGCCACGGTAGGCTCGGCTGAGATGGCGGCACTCGACGATCTCCTCAGCCTCCAGGAACACGACACCGCCGCCGACCGGCTCCGCCACCGCCGTGACACCGTGCCCGAGCGGGCCGGTCTGGCCGAGGCCGAAGCCAACAAGGTCAAGCTCGAAGCCGTGCTGGCCGACGCCCGGGACCGGCGCGACGAGGTGCTCCGGGAGGAGCGCAAGCTCGACGACGAGGTCCGTACCCTCGAGGAACGGGCCAGGTCGGAGGAGACGAAGATGTACTCGGGGACGATCAGCTCCCCCCGAGAGCTGCAGGCGATGTCCGCCGATGTGGCCCACCTGCGCAAGCGGGCCCGGGAGCTGGAGGACCAGGAGCTCGAGGTGCTCGAGCGCCGGGAGGTGCTCGACACCGAGGTGGCCGGGGCGGAAGCGAATCTGGCCGAAGTGGTGGCCGAGGTCGAACGGCTCCACGGCGGGTTGCGGGACGCCGAGGCCGAGATCGAATCCGAGCTGAAGGTGGAGCAGGACGCCCGCTCGGCGCTGGTGCCGGGGATTCCGGCCGGTGTCCTGTCGCTCTACGAACAGGTGCGGACCGCCAACCGGGGGATGGGCGCGGCCCGGTTGGTCGGCTCCAACTGCCAGGCCTGCCACCTGACCCTGCCGGCCACCGAGGTGGACCGGATTCGCCACCTGGCGCCGGACGCCGTCGCCCGCTGTGACCACTGCGGCGCCATCCTCGTCCGCTAGGGCGCGGGGGCCGGGAGTCTGGTGATCCTCTGGTACGCCGGGGCGGCGTTGGCCATCGTGTGGAACGTCTTCCGGGACCCGGCCGTCGACCACCGCCTGGTGGTGGCCGGCGCCCTCCTGCCCGACCTGGTCGACCTGGTGCTGGCCGGCCGTCCCGCCTACGCCCACGCCCTCGTCGCCCCGGTCACCGTCCTCGTGGTGGTCATGGTCGCCACCCGGGGCCGGAGGGTGCTCCGCCGCCGGCTGCTGGCCCTGCCCATCGGCATGTTCCTCCACCTCGTGCTGGACGGCACCTGGACCCGGTCCGAAGGTCTGTGGTGGCCGTTCCTGGGCACCGACTTCCCGGCCGGGAGCCTGTGGCCGCCGCTGGGCCTGGCGCTGGCCCTGGAGGTGGCCGGCGCCGCCGCCCTGGTGTGGTTCGTGCGCCGCTTCCGGCTCACCGAGGAGGGGTCGCGCCGGACGTTCCTCCGCTCCGGCCGGCTGGTGACCCCCCGGGGAGCGTCGTGATCGTCTTCGCCCGCCACGGGGAGACGGCCCCCAACCGGGAGGGGCGCATCCTCGGTCGCGCCGCCGATCCCGAGCTCACCGACGAAGGCCGGCGCCAGGCCGAAGCGCTGGCCCGGCTGCTGCGCCGGGAGGAACCGGTGGCCG
>JBOGFO010000782.1:0-2009 GCA_050743445.1 Acidimicrobiia bacterium | reverse complement strand
CCCGTGGACGGCGGCCCTGGAGCCGCTCATGGCCGGTGGTCTCCTCCCCGGCCCGTACCGGGTGGCCAACTACCGGGCCGAGGTGGTGGCCGCTGCCACCAACAAGTCACCCTCGGGCCCCTACCGGGGGGTGGCGCGACCCGCCACGGTGTTCGTGATGGAGCGGCTCATGGACCTGGCCGCCGCCGGGCTCGGTATCGACCGGGCCGAGATCCGCCGGCGCAACCTGGTCGGTCCCGCCGACCTTCCCTACCTGGCCGCCACCCGGCTGGTGCACGACAGTCCCAGCTACCCAGTGGTCCTCGAACGGGTGCTGGAGGCGGTCGACTACGACGGCTTCGCCAAGGAGCAGGAGGCGGAGCGGGCCGAGGGCCGGCACCTGGGCCTGGGCTTCGCCGTCTACAACGAGCTGACGGGCATGGGCCGGGCCGCCTCCGCCGGCCCCGGCATCGTCTACCGGACGGGCCACGAGGGCGCCACCGTCCGCCTCGACCCGTCAGGCGGGGTGACCGTCCTGGCCGGGACGACCTCCCAGGGCCAGGGCACGGAAACGACCCTGGCCCAGGTCGTGGCGGCCGAGCTCGGCGCCGACATCGACGACGTCGAGGTGCGCCAGGGCGACACCGACGCCGGCCTGTTCGGCTTCGGAGCCTTCGCCAGCCGCCAGGGCGTCATCGGGAGCGGAGCCGTCGCCCTCGCCGCCCGGACGGTGCGGGACAAGGTTGTCCTCATCGCCGCCCACCTGCTCGAAGCGGCGCCCACCGACCTCGACGTGGCCGGCGGCGAGGTGACGGTCCGGGGGACGCCCACCCGGCAGGTGAGCGTGGCCGAGGTGGCCCGGGTCGCCTACCACGAGGCCCACCGGCTCCCGCCCGGCGTCGAGGCGGGCCTGGAAGCCACCCGCTTCTTCGACCCCGAGCAGGGCACCTTCGCCGCCGGCGCCCTGGCCGTGGTGGTGGAGGTCGACCCCGACACGGGGGCGGTGGCGCTGCGCCGGGTGGTGTGCGCCGAAGATGCCGGCCGGGCCCTCAACCCCATGGTGGTCGACGGCCAGATCCACGGGGCACTGGCCCAGGGCCTGGCCGGGGCCCTCTACGAGCACCTGTGCTATGACGGCGACGGCCAGCTGGCCACCGCCACCTTCATGGACTACCTGATGCCCTCGGCCGCCGACCTGGTGTCTTACGAGATCCATCATTGCGACCTCCCGTCGGCCACCAACCCCTACGGGGCCAGGGGAGTGGGGGAGGGCGCCACGCTGGGCCCGGGAGCGGCGGTGGCCAACGCGGTGGCCGACGCCACCGGGGTCGAGGTGAACGACCTGCCGGTCAGTCCCGGCCGGGTGTTCCGATGGCTGGCCGAGAAGGAGGAGCGAGGGTGAAGGTCGGACGCCTGGAGATCGTGCCCCTGCTCGACGGATCCGCCCGCCTGCCGGCGGCCGACCTGTTGCGCTTCACCGGCACCCGGGACGATCCCTGGGGGCCGCACCAGGGTCTGCTGGAGGCCGATGGCAGCCTGGAGCTAACCCTGGGCGGGTTCCTGGTCCGCACCGGTGACCGGGTCGTGCTCATCGACACCGGTGTGGGCCGGATCGACAACGGGGTGTACCGGGGCGGCGGTTTCCTCGACGCGCTGGCCGGCGCCGGCGTGGCCCCCGCCGAGGTCACGGACGTGGTCCTCACCCACCTCCATTTCGATCATGTGGGCTGGGCCACCCAGCAGGGATCGGTGGTCTTCCCGGCCGCCACCTACCGGTGCCACACCGCCGATTGGACCCACTTCGTGGCCGGCCCCCACCCCGAGGCCGGGTCGGTCCGCAAGCTCACGCCCATCGCCGACCGCCTCGAGCCCTTCGCCGGCGACACCGGCATCGCCCCCGGGGTCAGCGTCCGGCACGCTCCCGGGCACACCCCGGGCTCGGCGGTGGTGATCATCGCCGACGGAGCCGACCGGGCCGTCCTGCTGGGCGACGCCGTCCACTGCCCGGTGGAGCTGATGGAGGACGACTG
>JBOGFO010000781.1:0-12178 GCA_050743445.1 Acidimicrobiia bacterium | reverse complement strand
GCCTGGGCCTGACCATGGACGACGCTTACCGCATCCAGGCCGCGGTCACGGCCGCCCGGGTCGGCCGCGGCGAGTCGGTGGTGGGCTGGAAGCTGGGCTACACCTCGGCGGCCATGCGGGAGCAGATGGGGGTGGGGGAGCCCAACTACGGGCCGCTCACTGACGGGATGCTCCTCGCCGATGGTGACTTTGCCGGCGCTCGGCTCACCCAGCCTCGGGTGGAGCCCGAGATCGGGTTCTACCTGGCCCGGCCCTTGTCCGGGTCTGGCATCACCGCCGGACGAGGAGCTCTGACGATTCGTCGTAGCGGACCAGCTTGGCGGAGCCAAAGACCACGGCGCCTTCCTCACCCATGGGATAGAAGTTGCCTTGCGTGACCGAGACCGGCGCCTTCGGGGCCGGGCCTGACCCGCCATGATCGGGATGACTCGAGGCGCTTCCTGCCCACACGATCCCGGTGAGCACGAACACGATCGCCCCGAAGGGAAGCGCGGCCTTCTGCATCGATGTCCCCTTCTCTCGTCCCCAGGAGGGCCGTGCGGCCTCTGTCACATCCGGTGTGCCGGCGGCAGCCGGGTGCGGGAGTTCGGCTTGCTCGTGCCGGCAACCGCCGTCGATGAGGTCAGTCGGTAAGAAACCGGTGAGAGTTCCAAAAGCCGCATGCCGGACGCCACTGTGACGCACTCGTGACCGGAATGGTACGGCCCCGTCACATGGACACGGGTGGCCCGGGCGGCGTTCCCATCGCAGCTGTCATCGGATCGTCACCGGACCGATGCCTCACGGTGACCGGGCATGGCAAGACTCATGAACGGCATGATCGCCACCGCCGAGCCCCGGCGATTCGTATCACCCCGGTCGTCCGGGGCTCGGCGGACCCTCAGCCGCCCGGCCGGCTCCACTGCCGGGGGCGGCTCAGCCGGGCTGGCGGGCCTGGTACTCGATGAGGGCATCGGCGGCCCCGGTGTCCCACCAGACGGGATCGGGGACATGGCCGCGGACCGCCCGCAGGGCGGCGGCCAGCTTGTGGACGAGGTCCCCGAGGGCCCGGTCGTCGTCGCCGAGGTCTCCCGGACTGTCGACCACGGTGAGAATCGTTCCGCCCGGTCGGCGGGGCCGGCGGCGCCCGGCCGTCAGGCGCGTGGTGGAGGGATCGGCCGGGACCGCCGCCGGGGTCTCTTTGGGTCTGTCCACCGCTTGGGGATCTTCCATCTGGTTCCCGTCGCTCTCCTGGCGTGGCTTCCGCGGGCGCCGGCAAGGCAGACGGAAGGCTCAGACCCAGCATGCCGGTGCCCGGCCGCGAAGCCGCGGCGGCCCGGTCGCGATCAGATGACGATTGCTGCGGGCGCGCCCCTGGCCGGAATGCGACGAGGAAAGGTGGGTACACCGCGGCGCCAGCCGGTCGCCACGGTGGGTACGGAGAGGAGGTCGTCATGGTGTTCTTCCGGCTCGTGATCGTGTGCGCCGCCCTCGGCGTATTCATGGTGATGACCCGTGGATCCCACGGCGGTGGGGGTGCCACCGCCGATGCACCCAGGACCCTGCCGGCCGAGCCCGCCGCGGTCGACACTGCCGTGCTTCTTCCCGGTCCCCCGCGGCGACCGGTGGTGCCGGCCGAGATCGCTGGCACGGCACCGACCGTCGTCATCCGCGACGCCCGGCTCCGCCCCGATGTCGTCGCCGTCCCGGCGTGGAGGGCCGTCACCCTCACCGTCGAGAGTGCCGACCCCTCCCGGTCGCACAGCCTCCGACTCGCCCTTCCCGGCCCCGATCCCGTCGCCCGGTTCGCCGGCGCCGGTCGGGCAGAGCTCCGCTTCCGCGCTCCCGGTGCGGGGACCTACCGCATGGCGTGCGAGATCCACCGCAGCATGCGGGGAACCGTGCACGTCATCCGCTGAGCCGGAAGCCTCTCAGGGGACCACCTTGTAACCAAGGCCCCGGACGGTGACGAGATGGCGGGGGTTGGCCGAGTCGGCCTCGATCTTGGCCCGGAGCCGGTAGATGTGGACGTCGACGATCTTGCCGTCCCCGAAGTAGTCGTACCCCCACACCCGCTCGAGCAAAATCTCACGGGTCAGCACCCGTCCCGGGTTGGCCGCCAGCTCGCACAGGAGGCGGAACTCCGTGCGGGTGAGGTGGACTTCCTCGCCCGCCCACCGCACCACACCCTCGTCGGGCGCCACCTCGAGCTCGTCGCCGAGGCGGATGACGGTGGACGGCTCCTCCATGCCTCGGGCCCGCCGCAGGTGGGCCCGCACCCGGGCGGCCAGCTCCTTGGGCTCGAAGGGCTTGGTGACGTAATCGTCGGCTCCGGCCTCGAGACCCGCCACCACGTCGAAGGTGTCGGAGCGGGCGGTGACCATGATGATGGGGACGGCGCTGCGCCGGCGCAGGGCCCGGCAGGTCTCGAAGCCGTCGGTGCCGGGCAGCATCAGGTCGAGCAGCACGCAGTCGGACGGCCGGCGGCTGAACGTCTCCAGCGCCGCCTCGCCGGTGGTCGCCTCGTCGACGGTGTAGCCCTCGTCCTCGAGGACCACCCGGGTTGTCTCCCGGATGACCTCGTCGTCCTCCACGAGCAGGATCCGCGCTGCCATCGGCTCAATCCTGCCGCTCTGCGAACCGCTGGCCTCAATTGATGGGCGTCGAGACCCGGGGCGGCCTCTTCGGAAGCGGGGTGCGCAGCGAGATCATGCCCGGGAGCCGCTGCAGCTCGCGGGCTGTGACGAGGTGGGCTCCTCCCGGGGTGCTGGATCCCACCCCGGCGAGGTCGATGTGCACGGGACGGGCGAGTCGTTGGGCGGCCACCCGGGCCAGTTCCAGGAGGTGGCGGCCGGCGCGGGTGTCCAGGTGCCCGCGGGCCTGCAGCACAATGTGGTCACGTTCGAATGCCACGTTGATGTGGTAGTGCGCCACGATAACGGTCGACCTCCACGGGGCCCGCGACGGGCCATTCGCCTGTCTTGGCTCTTCAGGCTGAGCGTCTGCGGTCGCAGTCAGCCTTCGGGTAGGTCGCGATCTGATGAAGATCTCCCAGCCGGCGGCGATCGTCATCGGATCGCGATCAGACCGAATCAGATCCGAGGGTGACGCGATGGATGCTTCGATCTCCGATCATCCGCACGCAGGGAGAAGCGACATGCCCGATCACCTCGCCCCCGGGAGCCGGCCGGCGGCGGCCGCGTCCACTCCCTGGGCGATCGAGTCGTGCATGTTCACGTGGATCTTCGACCTGCGGCGCCGGAGGTTCCGCCGGGTGCCGTCGGGGACGGCGCTGACTGGGCCGGTGCCGTCCGACGCGTGGGTCGCGTACCACCGCATCGACCTGCATGGTGAAGCCGGGAGCTTCGCCGTCACCCTGAATCCCGAGGGCACCCGCATCCTGCGTTCATGGCTCCACATGGAACCGTGCCGCCGTTGCGGGCCGGTGCCGCCCCCGGCGGGGTCGACGGCGGAGTTGACGGAGCTGGTCGAGCGCTGGCGGGCCGAGCTGCGGGCGGTCGAGCACGACGGACGCCGGGGCACCGGGTCTCGGGGCTGGGCGACGGCCCGTGCCCGGCGTCCGTTCAGCGGACGGGCCCAAGGTCCCGGATGAACGGATCGTCCTGGGATCTGAAGGTCATGGCGGAGGGCGACCTCCTGGTGCTGCGCGTCCAGGGCCAGGTGGACGTCGAGGCGGTCCGGCAGCTCCTCGACCTGGCCGCCTCCGTGGCCGCCAACTGCCGCCGGGTGCAGATCGACCTCGACTGCATCGAGTCCCTGAGCGAGGAGGCCGCCGCCCTCCTTCTGTTCCGGCAGGCGCCCTGGCACCGGTTGCCGGAGACCATCACCCTTCGGACCGCCGGGCGCCCGAGCCGCGAGGCCGTGCTGCGGGCCTACGCCCGCCGGCGAGCCCGGACCGTGCCCAATAGCTGACAGGGGACCGGCGGGCGCGCCACCATGAGGCCGTGACCGGCTCCCCCCGCCGCCGCCTCCGCTACCGGCTCATGGCCGCCTTTGCGGGCGGTGCCCTGTTGCTCTCGGTGGCCCTGTCGCTGCTCAGCTTCGGCCTGTCCCGGAGCTATCTCCTCGGCCAGCGCCAGCGATCGGCTACTCGCCAGGCCGAGGTGAACGCTCGCCTGGTGGCCGGAACGCTGCGTTCAGCAGTGGACGTGCCGCAGCTGCTGGCCTCTTTGCAGAGTCCAACCGGCTCGACGGGGCTGGTCTTCCACGACGGCCAGTGGTTCGCCGCCTCTCTCGCGGTCGGCCGCGACGCGCTCCCGGCCCCGATCAGGACCATGGTGCTCGAAGAGCGCAGCCGCGTCCGGCAGCGGTTCGTCCTTGACGGCCAGCTTCGCCTGGCCGTCGGCCTGCCCCTCTCCGACGGCGCCGCCTACTTCGAGGTCTTCCCGTTCACGGAGCTGGAGCGAACCCTGGGCGCCCTGCGGCTCTCTCTGGTCAGCGCCGCCACGGCCACGGTGGCGGGTGCCACGATCCTCGGGGTATGGGCTAGCCGCCGGGTGCTCGACCCGCTGGGGCGGATCGGCGCCACCGCCGCCTCCATCGCCGGGGGGCAGCTCGACGCCCGCCTCGACGTCGCCGACGACGAGGAGCTGGCCGCCCTGGCCACCAGCTTCAACCTGATGGTGGACAGTCTCCAGGAGCGCATCGAACACGACGCCCGGTTCGCCTCCAACGTCAGCCATGAGCTGCGGTCCCCCCTCACGGCCCTCAAGTCCGCCGTCCAGGCCATGCAGACCCGCCGCTCGGGCCTCGACGAGCGAACCGCCCGGAGCCTCGATCTCCTGGCCGGAGAGGTATCCCGCTTCGAACGGCTCGTCCAGGATCTGCTCGAGATCTCCCGCTTCGACGCCGGGGTGGTACACGCCTCCTTCGATCAGGTGTTCCTGGGTGAGCTGGTGCTGCGGGCCCTGGAGGGGCTGGGCGGCGGTGACGTGCCGCTGGAGGTGGCGGCGGGGGCTACTGAGGTCGTCGTCGAGGCGGACAAGCGCCGGCTCGAACAGGTGGTGGCCAATCTGGTGGAGAACGCCCGCATCCACGGTGGAGGGGTGGCTCGGGTCGGGATCGAGGTGGACGACGACCGGGCCCGGGTGGCGGTCGAGGATCACGGGCCCGGTATCCCCGACGAGGACCGCCGGCGGGTGTTCGAGCGCTTCTTCCGGGGCCAGCAGGCAGGGCGCCCCTCGGGCTCCGGCGGGGTGGGGCTCGGCCTGGCCCTGGTGGCCGAGCACGCTCGCCTCCACCGTGGCCGGGTGTGGGTCGAAGAAGCCGAAGGCGGCGGGGCGCGCTTCGTGTTCGAGCTTCCCGTGGTCCGCCGATGAGGTTGACAGCGGTGCTGGCGGGTGTGGGCCTGGCCCTGGTGGCCGGAGCCTGCGGCATCGACCCGGGCGGCCCCGAGTCCCTGCCCGGCGGGGTCGTGGCCCCGGCCGTCGCCCCATCGCCCCGCGACGCCCCCGGCACCGGCGCGGACGCCGGCGCCCGGCCCGTCCGCATCTTCCTCGTCGCCGGCAGCCGGCTCATCGACGTTCCCCGCACCACGCCGGCGCCGGACCTGGTGGGAACGTTGCAGGTGCTGCTCGAGGGTCCCACAGCGGAGGAGATCTCCGCCGGCACCCGATCGGCCATCGCCCCGGGAACTCGTCTGCGCTCCGCCCGCGTGGAGGTGGGCACCGCCGTCATCGACCTCAGCCGCAGCTTCGTGGACGTGGGCGGCGAGGAGCAGATCCTCGCCGTGGCCCAGTTGGTGCTCACCGCCACCACCGTGCCCGGCGTCGAGCGTGTCCGCTTGGCGCTCGAGGGTGAGGCACTCGAAGTCCCCCGGGCCGACGGGACGCTGGCGCCCGGCCCGCTCACCGGCGCCGATTACGCCTCGCTGCGGCTGGAACGGGCACCCCGGTAAAAGGCGGGCCGGGCCTCCAGCCGGCTTCACCGCAATGCCTTCGCCCGGCCAGCCCGCCCGTAACCGGTTTCCGAGTCTTCATCCAACCGCGATCAACCGGTGACCGTGACGCGACGGACGCGGGGCACAAATAGCTGAGCGAAATGAGAGTGGGCGATGCCATGAACCGAGACGATCGGCGATCTTCTCGTGCCGTCGCACCCGGCGGCGCCAACCCGCGCTCCAAGGCGGAGCTGCCCGCCGGCAAGGGCTCGATCATCTCCGCCCAGCTCCGGCGCTTCATCGAACGGCACTTCGTGAGCGGAGCCCACCTCGAGGCGCTTCTCTTCCTCAAGGCCCGGTCGGATCGGGCCTGGACGGCGGTAGAGCTGAGCCGGGAGCTTCGGATCGACGCCGCCCAGGCCGCTGACATCATGTCCCGCTGCCTGCGCAGCGGCCTGGCCCGGGGCCTGGACGACCGGTATCGCTACAGCCCCCGCACAGCCACGCTGGCGGAGAGTGTCGACGCCCTCGACCAGATATATCCGGCCTACCGCCTGGCCGTCTTCTCCGTCATCTTCGACCGGCCAATTGCGCCCATTCGGGACTTCTCCGACGCTTTCGACCTGCGAGCTCCGAAAGACCGGTGACCGGTCCGGGTGGCTCCGGGACCGCGCCGTCAGCGCCTCTGCCGCAGGACCAGCTTCCGGCCCTGGGCCGTCTCCTCGGCGTCGAGGACGGCGGAATCCAGATGCTGAGCGACTTCGGGGGCGAGAAAGACACGCGTTCGGCCGCCCTCGACCACGACGTCGTCCGGGTCCGGGTCGACGACGAATCTCAAGTCGTACACTCCTCCGTCGCCGTTCGAGGTGGTCGCCGAGATCCGCAACCCGACGGTCTCAGGCAGTCCCTGCCGGCTGCGGGTCTCGGCGAGCGCGGCGACGGCGCGAGGGGTCAGGGCAAGCATCAACATCTCCTCTCTGTGGGGGTCCCGGTCGCGCCATGACCGGGCCGGGGGCGTCTGGCGCGGGACCCCCCCACCCGGCCAAACCGGTGCCGGCATCCCCGAGCATGCCGGAACCCGCTCGCGGCCGGCCTGCGAACACATCGCGATCTGGTGACGATCTCAGGCGAGTGCTGGTCGCCGCCCGGCCGTCATTCGCCGGGGCCGGCGGGGTTGGTCCACTGGCCGTGCTTCGAGGGAGGCCGGGATCGCGGCGCGACCCGCTCGGCGTCGGTTTTTGGCTTCGACTGCCTCGTGAGGAGCCAGACCCCGAGCCCGACGATGATGGGAAAGAGGATGATGGCGAGCTCGTCGAGGCCGCCTGCGTGGGCCAGCGTCGCGTCCATGGCGGCTACCTCCCCTGAGGTCGACAGGCTGAGGCCATCTCGATGCCCGACCAGTCGAGGCGGTCGCGGCGCAGCCGTCCCTGAACGACTCGGTGGTCATTGACGACCACGCAGACCGGTGAGCCGGACGGGACCAGTCGGGCGACCATGTCGGCGAGGATCTGGGCGAGTTCGTCCTCAGGGAGGTCCGAGGAGGAGTCGGGCACCAGCGATCAGCGGATTCTCCTCCCCACCGAGAAGGTCGACGCCGTCCGGGTCCTGCAGCGCAGCCGGACAGTGGCCATGGTGGGCGACGGCATCAACGACGCCCCCGCCCTGGCGGTCGCCGACGTGGGCGTGGCCATGGGGGCCAGGGGAACGGACGCGGCCATCGCCGCCGCCGGGGTCCTCAACCTCGCGGCCGTCGTCGCCGTCCATGAGCTGACCGAGGTCGTGGTCATCGCCAACGGAGTACGGGCGGGAAGCCGAAGACACTTCGCCACCTACGCGAAGCCCGAGGCGACGCGGTGAACCGGCCGCCCGGCGGGAGCGCCCCGGTGTCGTGGGGAGTCCGAAACGCAAAGCTGCACGTGAGAGGCCTGGGGGACCAGGGCCGAGATCGGGAGCGGACTCTTGATCCGCGGGTTCCGGGTTCGAGTCCCGGGGGGCGTACTGCGGAGAAGCTCCGGAGAAACAGCTTTTGTCCATCACAACGGTCGGAGGCTGTTTCATCGGTGGCCGGGCGGCCCGGCCGGTTCGAGGGGCACAATGTCGGGCATGGCCGATGCCATCGAGCTTGGGCGTGAGGCGTTTGCCCGCCGGGAGTGGGGCGGCGCCTACACGCTCCTCGGCACAGGCGGGCCCCTCGAGGCGGAGGACCTGGAACGGCTCGCAGTCGCCGCCTACCTGACGGGTCGGGACAAGGAGAGCGACGACGCCTGGCAGCGGGCCCAGGCCGAGTGCGTCCGCCTCGGCGATCCGGCCCGTGCCGCCCGGTGTGCCTTCTGGCTGGGGTTCGCCCTGCTGTTCCGGGGCGAGATGGCCCAGGCCAGCGGATGGCTGGCCCGCTCGCAGCGTCTCCTCGAGGAGGCCGGCAACGAGGGCGCGGTGCGCGGCTTCCTCATGCTCCCCGCATACTTCGGCGCCCTCGACGAAGGGAATCCTGCCGCCGCCGACGCGGTCGGCGTCGAGATGGTCGACATCGCCGCCGGCTGCGGGGACAAGGACCTCCTCGCCATGGGCCTGCTCAGTCGCGGCAAGGCGCTGCTGGCGCTGGGGGATGCGACCCAGGGAATGAAGCTGCTGGACGAGGTCATGGTGTCGGTCACCACCGGCGAGGTCTCGCCCATCCTGGCCGGCATCGTCTACTGCGCCGTCATCGAATCCTGCATGGACGCCTTCGACCTCCACCGGGCGGCGCAATGGACCGAGGCGCTGTACGCCTGGTGCACCTCGCAGCCCGATCTGGTCCCGTACCGGGGGCAGTGCCTCGTGCACCGGTCCCAGATGCTCCAGGCCCACGGGAGGTGGGCGGAGGCGGCTACGGAGGCGGAGCGGGCCCGGCAGCACCTGGCCGCCCATCCCGCCCTCGGCATGGCCTTCTACCAGCTGGGCGAGCTGCACCGGCTCCGGGGCGAGTTCCCCGAGGCGGAGCGGGCGTACCGGGAAGCGAGCCAGCAGGGGAGGGAGCCGGTGCCCGGCTTCGCCCTCCTGCGGCTGGCCGAGGGCCGCCTGGATGCGGCCGTTCCCGCCGCCCGCCGCATGGCGGAGGAGAGCCAGGGGAAGGCGACCCGCCCCGCCATCCTCGCCGCCACGGTGGAGGTGTTCCTGGCGGCGGGGGACGCCCCCGCCGCCCGTCTGGCGGCCGACGAGGTCGCCGCCATCGCCCGGTCCCTCGACGTGCCCGTCCTCCACGCCATGGCCGACCACGCCAACGGTTCGGTGCTGCTGGCCGAGAGCGACGCCCAGGGCGCCCTGATCGTGGCCCGCCGGGCGTGCAACCGGTGGCAGGAGCTGGGCATGCCCTACGAGGCGGCCCGGGCCCGGGTCCTGTTCGGGCTCGCCTGCCGGGCGCTCGGCGACCACGACGCCGTCGGGCTCGAGCTCGACGGGGCCCGATCCACGTTCGAGCGCATGGGGGCGCGACCCGACGTCGAGCACGTGGACGAGCTGACTGGGGCGGCGGCGACCCGCCGGGCGGGCGCCCTGACCGACCGGGAGTGCGAGGTGCTGCGGCTGGTGGCCGCCGGCCGGACGAACCGCCAGATCGCCGCCGAGCTCGTGGTCAGCGAGCACACGGTCGCCCGTCACCTCCAGAACATGTTCACCAAGCTGGGCCTGTCGTCGCGCGCCGCCGCCACCGCCTACGCCTACGAGCACCGCCTGGTCTGAGCCCCTCCGGTCGCGTGGTGAGGATTGACCATGCCCCGGGCGCGGCGAATGGTGAATTCTGGCGATGCCGGCGCTCCGGCCCCCGTCCTAGGGTCGCCTCACCAGATCATCTCGTGGAGGGGGAGAGACATGATCAAGGTGAGGACTCTCGGAATCGTCGTGGCGCTGGCCCTGTTGGTGGGTGCCGGTGTTCAGGCGGGGGCGTCGTCGGACACGGCGGCGCCGGTGGGTGCCCGGTTGATGGAGGCGCTGGTGGCCAAGGACTTCGACCGGGCGGAGTCGCTCCTGGCTCCGGACATCGAGTTCAAGGGGTACACCCCGACGAAGGGCTTCTTCGAGCTGAGCGGGTCCGACGCCGTCATGGGCCTCTACCACGAGTGGTACGAGGCCGACAGCGTCCTCGACTACGTCGACACCGAGGAGGTCGTCGACCGCCACCGGGTCGGCTACCGGATCCGGTGGACCTCACCTGAAAGTGACCCCTACGTCTTCGCCCAGCAGGCCTTCTACGACGTGGCCGGCGACCGGATCACCCACCTGCAGCTGGTCTGCTCCGGCGACCGCCCGCTGCCGTCCTGATCGGTATCACCAGATTCGCCCGAACAATCGAGGAGGTTGAGCCATGCTCACCCAGCCGCTGGAGACGATGCCGGATGCCGCCACGGTCGACCGGCTGAGCGCAGCCTTGAACCGCTGCTTCGAGACGCTGGACGTGGAGGACGGCGTCTTCACCGATGACGCATTCTTCGACCTCCTCCCGCCCCTGTGGCGGTTCCAGCTCCAAGGCCCCGACCAGTTCCTCGGCCAGCTGCGCGCCATCGCCGAGGGAGTGACGACGGTCCGGGCGCTGCGGGTGGTTCCCGCCGCCGGAGGCTTCATCCTCGAGCACGAGGAGACCCAGGGCCCTCCCAAGAGCGAGGTTGCCCGCCGCCTGTTCCTGTGCGAGGTGCGCGACGGGCGCATCTCCGAGGTGGTGGGCTACTGCAACGGCGGGTGGGACGACGATCTCCGGGCCCGCCATACCGCCGAGGCGCCGATGCTGCGCCCTGACCGGGAGCCGCGGGCATGAGCGCGGTGATCGAGGCCACCACCCCCGAAGCCGTCCTGGCGTCCGCCGTCGAGCTCGGGCCGGCCATCGCCGCCCGGGCGGCCGAGATCGAAGCCGCCCGCCGGATACCCAAGGATCTGCTCGAGCAACTGATCGCCGCCGGGTGCTTCCGGGTGCTGCTGCCGGCCAGCCACCACGGGGTGGGCGCCGACCTGGCCGGCACCCTGCGGGTCATCGAGGCGCTGGCCCGGGCCGACGCCTCCGTGGGCTGGACGGTGATGATCGGGGGCGTGGGCTGGTGCGACTTCGTCGGCCTGCCCCGGGCCACGTTCGACGCCATCTTCGCCCGTCCGGATGTCATCGTGGCCGGCGCCTTCGCCCCCACCGGCTCCATCGCCCCCGCCGGCGACGGCTACCGGGTCAATGGCCGATGGAGCTTCGCCAGTGGCTGTGAGCACGCCGCCTGGCTGTTCGGGAACTGCATCGAGGGGATCGTCGACGGCCAGCCCCGGATGCGCACGGCGGTCCTCGCCGCTGACGAGGTCGTGATCGAGGACACCTGGTACGTCTCCGGCCTGTGCGGGACCGGCAGCCACCACTTCCGGGCCGACGACGTCGTGGTGCCCGCCGAGCGGACGTTCGTGCCCCTGGGAGACGAGCCGTGCCTCGACGACCCGGTGGTGCGCATCCCGGTGCCGTCGATGTTCGCCCTGGGCATCGCCGGCGCGGCCGCCGGCGCCGCCCGGGGGGCCCTCGACGACATCCTCGCCCTCGCCGCCGGCAAGGTGCCGCTGCTGGCCCCGGGGGCGCTGGCCACCAATCCGCTGTTCCAGTTCGACCTGGCCACCGCCGACACCGACCTCCGGGGCGCCCGGGCCCTGCTGTACGAGACGGCCGAGTCCGCCTGGGCGAAGGCCGTGGCCGGGGACGAGTTCACGCTGGAGGACCGGGCCCGGTTGCGGGCGGCGGCCACCTGGGCCACGGCCCGGGCGACGAGCGTGGTCGACGTTGCCCACCGTTCCGGCGGCGGGAGCGCGGTCTATGCCGACAGCCCGCTGCAGCGCCGCCACCGCGACATGCACGCCCTGACCCAGCACTTCCTCGTCAAGCCGGACACCATGACGGTGGCGGGAGGCATTCTCGCCGGCCAGGGCCTCTCCAACCCCGTGTTCTGAGCGCCGCGCCCAGTACGATCAAGGCGCTCCATGACCCTGGGGAGATGACGTGGCGATCGGCACCCGCTTCAAGAGCTGTTTGGCGATACTCGTTCTTCCGCTGGCTCTGACGGTCTCGGGGTCGGGATTTGTCTGGGAGGGGTCGAGCCCGCTGCCGGAGCAACCGGCGGAAGAGGAGCTCTGCAAGAACCCAGTCTTCTCACCGTTGCCGGCCTCCGTGTGTGGGGGCGAAGTCCCGATCGTCTTCTGATCAGTAGGGATCCGCAGCTCCTTCATCCCGAGCGGAGTGCTATCCCGCCCGGCCTGAGGAGCCGAGGGGGTCGCCGCCCGGCGGTAGGTAGGCGGTGACGTCGATGACGA
>JBOGFO010000780.1:0-9985 GCA_050743445.1 Acidimicrobiia bacterium | reverse complement strand
CACGCACACATCGGTGAAGTTGTTGGGCGTGAGCCTCGTCCCCGTGCGGTACTCGGAGAAGAAGGTGGCGTGGGTGTGCAGCGAGTTGAGCGGGTCGAACTCGGTGATGTTCACCAGATAGATCCGCACGAGCTCCCCGACCTTCAGCCCGACGGGGTGGCGCACGTAGTGGAACGCCACCGTGTTGACCGCGTAGACCTCGTTCTCGCCGTCGAAGTTGGTGTCGAAGCCGTTCATGGTCATCACCAGCTCGCGCGCCGGCGGGCGCCCTTCGGGCGGGTCGACGATGAACACCCCGTAGCGACCCTTGTGGATGTGGCGCTTGAGCGTCGGAACGTGACAGTGGTAGAGGTGCAGCCCGAACGGCTCGGCGTCGAACTCGTAGGTGAACTCCCCTCCGGGAGCCACCACCTCGAACACCCCGTCCATCCCCGCGGAATGGATGCCGTGGAAATGGATGGTGTGAGGGTGGGTCCCGGCGTTGACGAAGTGGATCCGCAGCCGGTCGCCTTCGGTGCAGCGCAACGTGGGCCCCGGCACCTGCCCGTTGTAGGTCCACGCCGGGAACATCACCCCCGGTGCCACCTCGATCTCCTGGTCGTAGGCGACCAGCTCCCATTCCCGCAGCACCCGCCCGTCGACCAGCGTCGAAACCGTGCCGTAGTCGAAGTCGGTCAGATACGCCGTCGGATCGAAGCGGGAGAGATCGACATCGCCGATCACCATGTTGCCGCCATGGAGGGCATCATGAGGGGTGTCGGCGGGCACCGTGACGCCCGCCGCCCGGGTCGACAGGGTCGCGGCGCCACCGGCGGCCAGGCTGCCGGCTCCGGCCAGCAGCTGCCGGCGGGAGAGATGTCGATTGAAGAAAGTCATGGCGGCCCCCCTGTCTCCTTCGACGTGATGACGTCCTCCTCCGGAACTTCGGGCTACTGGCCCCGGCGCTTCACGTAGGCGTCGACGAAGTCGGCCGCGGCCTTGCTCCCGCCGGCGAACGCCTTCACGGCCTCAACGTGCAGGAGTTCGAGGGCCCGCTCCTTGATCTGATTGGCCTGCTGGTCCATCAGCAGCTCTTCCCGGTCGCGCGGCCGGGGAAGATCGACGTCGATCACCTCACACACCTTGGTGGGGATGCACGTCATGATGATCAGACGATCGGCGAGGAAGATCGCTTCGTCAATGTCCGTCGTGATGAAGAGGCTGGTGCGCGGGTTCTCCTCGAGCAGGCCGCTGAAGTACTCCTGCATCAATCCTCGGGTCATGTGGTCGAGCCCCCGGAAGGGCTCATCCAGAATCATGATCTTGGGGTCGTTGATGAGGGCCCGGGCGAGCTCGGCCCGCCGCTGCATACCGCCGGAGAGCTGCGTCGGGTACTTGTCGCGGAAGTCTTTCAATCCGACCCGCTCGAGGAGCGTCTCGGCCCGTGTTCCCATTTCCTTCTTATTGAAGCCGCGTGCCTTGGGCCCGAACATGATGTTCTCGTAGGTCGTCAGCCACGGCAGCAGGGCGGATTCCTGAAAGACGACGAGCCGGTCCCAGGATGGGCCGCCGACGCCCTTTCCGTCCAGGAGGATCTTGCCCTTGGTGGCACGCTCGTAGCCTGCGATCAGGAAGGCGATGGAGCTCTTCCCGCACCCGGACGGTCCGACCATGACGGACACCTTGCCGGGCTCGAGGAAGAACGAGCAGTCCTCGACGACCTTCTTGGCCAGCGGACCTTCTCCGTAGACCTTGGTCACTCCCTGGAGTTCGATCTTGCTCCCGGCGGTGACCCGGGGAGCGGCGCCTTTCAGTGCGGGGCTCTCGACGGACTCGGTGCTCACTTCTCTTGCCTCCCCTTCCTGACGGGCGTACCGCGCAGGGTTTTCTGGATCACGGCATCAACATGTTGCAGGACATCTCTGTCGATCATCCCTGACGATTGCCTCAGTCGCAATCGACCGCCCATCAGACCGACGCCTTATCGGAGTCGATCGGGGGCGCAGTGGAAGCGACCTTAGGAGCCGGCTTCTTCCCCCTGATCCGACGGGCGAATGTCAGGGCTGCCGGCTGGTAGAGGACATGGGAGAACTTGGAGAACGGGAAGTAGACGAACAGGGCGAAGACGAAGACGAGGTGGACGGCATAGGCGGGATAGGCCAGGCGGACACCGGCGAAGCGCAGGATCTCGGTGGCAAACCCGGAGAGGGCCGTGAGCCCGAGCAGGCCCGGGAAGAACCACTCCGAGTAGGCCGATTTCCCGGAGTCGGAGGGGCGTCCGAGGTGGCCGGCGAGCGTCTGGCCCAGCCCGATGAGCAGGGCGATCCCGCCCACGTTGCCGACGATCTTGACCGGGTCCCAGATCGGTAGCGACAGCTCGTTCTCGTGCCACTCGATCCCGAGGAGGGGAAAGATCTCGGTGTAGATGGCAGCGCCGGTGGTGGCCGCCAACAGCCCCATGAACCCGTAGAACATCGCCAGGTGGGACTTCCGCCGGACCTGGCTGGTGGTCCAGCTGTCGTAGTCCTTCTGGGTGACGACGTCCTTGGCCGTCCCGCGCAGGGCGTCGCCGAGGGGCTGGAGAGGGATGCCCGGGGGGAGCGTCGCGTGCAGCCCCTTCCAGTGCCGCCGCAGGCCCGTGGCCGCGAGCACGGCGACCACACCCACCAGGGACAGGGTGAAGATGTCGAGCCAGCCGTGGCCGATGAAGTTCTCGAACAGGATGTCCCCGTCGGGGATGGCGGGGCCGTCCTCGAGGAACACGGCGGCGGTGAGAACGAGGAGGGCGACGAGGCCGGCGGGGATGGCGATCGCCGCCGGGAGGTAGCGGACCGAGGTCGGGATACGGGCCATGAACTGTGGCGCCTGGTGATTCCAGGGATCCCCGCCCACCGGCTTGGCCCGGGAGGGCTTCGCCTCCGCCAGCTCGTCGCGAAGCTCGCGCTCGGTCTGTTCGAGGCGGGCGACCCGCTCGGCCAGCTCCCGGGTGGCGGAGGCGGGCTGGGCCTGGGCCACTTCGCCGCGGAGCTCGGTCACGGTCTGCTCCAGGCGGGCGACCCGCTCGACGAGCTCGTGGATGGCCCCGACGAGCTCCGGTTCGGGCTGGGCGGCGGCGGCGGGTTCCGGTTCTGCCTGGGCGGCAGCGGCGACGGGTTCCGGTTCCAGTTCTGCCTGGGCGACCGCTGCGGCGGCGGGCTCCGATGCTGCCTCGGAGACGTCGGAGGCGCCGGCCCCGTTCGCAGCTGCGTCCGGTGCCGGCGCTTCCGAGCCGTGCGGTTGTAAGGCGACCAGAACCTTGCCGTCTTCGACCCGCACCTCGTGCGCGGGTGTCGCGCATTCGGCCGGCGGCCCGAGGACAGCACCGGAGCGGACGTCGAAGGCGCTGTAGTGAAGAGGGCAGTAGACGACGTGGCCCAACAGGGCCCCCTGGTCGAGGTTCGCTCGCTCGTGGGTGCAGATGGCACCGATGGCGAAGAACTCGCCGTCGACCTTGGCCAGCAGTATCCGCGTCCCGTCCGCCTCAAAGCCGACCATCTGGCCGTCGTCCAGGTCAGTGACGTTCGCGACTTCGACGAATCCCATCGTCTAGGTCGGCCTTTCCGCAGGTTCGGGCCGCTCGCGTCCCCCTGCTACGCACCCTCCTTCGGAGTCCAGTCCACCAGCCCGCAGAACTCCTTCTTCTCATCCTCGGCCATGTACACCGTGTGCTCCGGCCCGGGGTACACGCGCTCCCGAACCTCGTCCCGATAGCGGACGAAGACGTCCTCCATGATCGGAATGAGGTCGGTGTAGATCTTGGAGTGCCGAGGTACGTGCTCCTCGTAGAGGTGGAAGAGGTCGCTGGTGATGATATGGACGCCGTCGGCCTTGTTCCCTGCTCCCAATGAGAGCACGGGGACAGGCAACGTCTCAGTCAGGTACTGGCACACTTCTTCGGTCGTGACTTCGCAGAGGATCGAGAAACATCCCGCGTCCACCATCGCCCATGCGTCCTCGACGAGCTCCTTCGCCCGGTCAGCGGTCTTGCCCTGTGCCCGGAAGCCGCCGAGCTGGGGCATACGCATGGGGGTGATGCCGATGTGGCCTTGAACCGGGATGCCCGCCTTGACGATGGCCTCGATCTGCTTGGCGTGGTGGCGGTTGCCCTCGCACTTCATGACCTCAGCGCCACCCTCGTGGACGAAGCGCCCTGCGTTCTCGACGGCCTGCTCGGGCGAGATGTGGAAGCTCCAGTAGGGCATGTCCACCATCCGGAGGCCGTACTTCGAGCCCCGGTCGATGGCCTGGGCCATGCTCATGACCTCGTTGAACGTGACCCGGGTCGTGTCGGGATGACCGAAGAGGATCATGCCGCCGGTGTCGGAAACGCACAGGATGTCGATGTCGTTGCGATCGGCGATCACGGCCGACCGGTAGTCGTAGATCGCCATCTGGACGATCTGCTCGCCCCGCTTCATCTTCTCGTTCAGCGACGTGATGGTGACCTTCTTGCGCTTCTTCGCAGCCTCAGCCATATCGGTCCCTCCCCTATTTCTTCGGTTGTCTGGGTTGACGAGAGGCTAAGTCGAAGCAGCAGCAGCGGCAGCGGCCGGGCTGGGGGCCGGCGGCGCCATCTCGACTACGATCTCGTCTCCCTCTTCCCGCGCTGTGAACTGCTGAAGCCGTCGGCTCGGGTCCGCAATGACGCAGCCTGTCTTGATGTCGTACTCGTAGCCGTGCCAGGGGCACTTCAAGATCTCGTAGCTGGCCGGAACGTACTCACCGACGTCCTCCGTAGGGCACATGTGCTCGTAGAGCTTGCCCTTGTCGAGCGGGCCCCCCTGATGGAGACACTTGGCGACCAGCGCGTACAACGCCCCGTCCTTCGCGCGGATCACGACGACCGGGATCGGACCGATCTGCCCAGAGATGATCTCGCCCGGTCCAAGTTCGTGCTTGCCGCACACGACCTGTTTCATTGCCTCTCCTTTTAGGCGTCTCGGCTCGTTCAGCCGACCAATGCGGGAATCTTCGAATAAATGGCCAGGGCGTTCTCTGCGAAGATCTTCCGCTTGAGCTCGACGGGAATGCCGAGGGGAAGCGCCTCGTAGGGCGAGTCGAAGTCCCAGTGCGGGTAGTCCGTCGAGAAGCAGAGCAGGTCGTCAGATTCCATCCACTCGAGGATCTGCATGAACCGCTCGAGCGTCATCTCTTCCGTGGGCTGGGTGCAGAAGCGCACCTGGTCCCGAATGATCTGGCTCGGCTTGCGCTTGACCCACGGCACCTCGGAGTGGAGCTGCTTGTACTGCTGATCGGCGCGCGACATCAGGTGGGGCACCCAGGTGAAGCCGCCCTCGATCATGATCACCCTGAGCTCGGGGAACTTGTCGAAGACCCCGTTGAAGATGAGGCTCACCAGCTCGGACTGGAAGATCTGAGGCACGAGGGTGTGCCACTCGATGTAGTAGCGGTGGAAGCCGAGGGCGGTGGGGGAGTTCTCGCTGTGGTGCATCCCCACCGGAAGGCCGTTCCGGACCGCGGCCTCGAAGATCGGGAGGTAATAGGGGTCGCCCCACGCCTTGTCCCCGATGTAGAGGATGGCCTGGGCCATCCGCTCGTGCTGGCCGAGGCGATCGATCTCGCGCGCCGCGCCCTGCGGATCGTGGCAGTTCACGTGAATGGAGCCCATCAGCCGGTTGTCCTTGCTGAGCCATTCGTCGATCTGCCAGTCGTTGTAGGCCGTCATGAGGGCCGTCTTGAACTCCGGCCACCCCTCGTGGAGCGCGGACGCATCCAGCCAGCCGGTGAGGATGGCGTAGTCCATGTCGTATTCGTCGAGTAACTGCTTGCGCAGGAGGGGGTAATCGGTGCCCGCGGGCCGGCCGTCGGGCAGCTTGGAGTCGGCGCGGTCGAGCCCGCCGGCCGCGTACTGGGCGAAGGGGAGGACCCGGTCGGGAATCCATCCGAAGTCCGTGATGTACTTCTGCCACATGGGCTCGAGGTACGGAAGCAGAGCCGGAAGCTCGGCCCGTTCATGGACGTCCGTGTCAATGATGTGGAACTTCCGCTCGGGCTGGATGACGGGGGTCCGTTCTGCGACCTCGGTCATGTGCCTTCACCTCCCAAAGAGATTCCTACGATTAGCAGGAGTTGCATTTCCAACACGACCTAAATTTTCCGCCCTGGCCTGAAAAGCTCGTTCCCGGAGTCTCAGTTCACTCCCTGCGACACCCCGGGTGCCAGTCGAGCAGGCCCTTTTGTGCCTGCCAGTTGCCGATGGGCGACCCCGGCGCGCAGGGGCGCAGGGGCGCGAAAACTGAGTCGAAGGGCGGTCCCCCGGCCCTCCGATCAGACTGGCTCGCGAAAAGCACAAGACCGTCCCAGGCATCCAACAGGAAATGTTACATCATTACCAGTATCGTGCAAGAGGCTGACTTCGGGATGTCCGGGATGTCCGAGGCCACCGTGGAGCGAGCCCCGACGAAGAAGCCAGAGACTTCCCGAGGTTCGCGCCTTACTATTGTTGTTATGTCGCTAACTAGGGATCACAGCTTCGTCCTCGACCCGCCGGCGCCGACGAGTCCGGTGCCGCTCCACTACCAGGTGCGCGAGCAGATCTCGCTCGCGATCGCGGATGGCCGGCTGGTCCCCGGGGACTTATTGCCTCCCGAAGAGGATCTCGCGGCCCAAGGAAGCGTGAGCCGGACGACCATTCGTCAAGCGCTGGCGGCTCTGGTCCACGAGGGCCTCATCGAGCGGAAGCGTGGGAAGGGCAGCTGGGTCATCGAGCCCCGGATCGACCAGCAGCTCATCGAGCTGACCGGCTTCGTGGAGGACATGCTGTCGCGCGGGCTCGAGCCGGAGGCCAGGGTCATCTCCATGGAGGTGGTCCCCGCCGACATCATCGTGGCCGAGGAACTTCGCATCCCGGAGGGCGCCACGGTCGTACGGATCGAGCGCGTCCGCTTGGCGGATCGTCGCCCCATCCTGTTCGACGTCAGCCACCTCCCCTTGGAGATCGGGCAGCGCGTCGTGGCCGAGGACCTGCGCAAGCGTCCCATCTTCGAGATTCTCGAGAGTGATCTCGGAGTCGCCCTGAACGACGCCGACTACCACATCCGGGCCGTCCCGGCCGAGGATCCCATTGCGACCCACCTCGGAGTTGGTCGGGGTACCCCCCTGCTCATGATCGAGCGGACCACGTATTCCGCCGAGGGCTCGCCGGTCGACTTCGAGAACCTCTACTACCGGGCTGACCGGATGACCTTCTCCCTCCGCCTGCGGCGCGGGGCGCGCCGGGAGTCGGCCAGCACGGCGGGAGCGAACCGGGTCGACCTTCGGCGAAGGCCGTGATTGGCGGCATCTTGCCGCCGTCGCTCGCCGCATCCCTTCCCGCCGCCGCCTCCATCCAGGGGTTGACCGGCTTTTCCTTCGTCGTCGTCCTCGCTGCCGGCTACGTCCAGGGGTTCACGGGCTTCGGCTTCGCCGTCGTGTTCACCCCGCTCGCCGTGTTCTTCGTCTCCGATACGCAACAGGTCGTCCTCCTGTCGCTCTTCCTCGGAGCCGTCCTGAGCGTCGGGGTGCTCGTCGAGAGTCGCCGCGGCCTGCGCGCCGGACGCATCCGGATGCTGCTCGGAGGCGCCGTCGTGGGCACTCCGGCCGGGGTCGCCGTCCTGTCGGTGGTGAGCCCCCACGTACTCCGGGTCATCATCACCGTGAGTGCCCTCCTCGTCGCCACGCTCTGGCTCATCCGTCTCCCGCCTCCCCTCAAGCGAGAGAACGGGGCGGTCTGGGGCGGTGGGCTGATCGGAGGGTTTCTCAACGGGAGCACCAGCATGGGAGGGCCTCCGCCGGCGCTCCTGGCCTCGATCCAGCGGTGGCCCGTCGAGGAAAGCCGCGCCGCGCTGACGACCTTCAATCTGGTGAGTTACGTGCTGGGGCTCGCCACCGCCGCGGTCTCGGGCCTGCTCGATACCGACTTCCTCCTGGGAGGCCTCCGGCTTCTCCCCATCGCCATCGCCGGGAGCCTGTTGGGCGGGTGGTCCGCCCGACGGGTCTCGAAGGCCGTCTTCCGGTACGCCCTGCTGGGGACCGTCTGGATGGCCGGCCTCTTCGGCCTGGTGTCGGTGTTGCGTGGCTGAGCGGGAGGCCCGACCGGAGCCGGCCGAGTTTGTGGAGTGGGAGGGCCGGCTCTGGGCGGATCACTTCGGGGACCCGCAGCGAGAGCACCACGCCGTTCGGGAAGACGTCGGGGTCTGGGATCTCTCCCCCCTCCGGAAGTGGGAGTTCCGGGGCCGGGACGCCGTCCGGGCCGCTGACCACATCTTCACGCCGGACCTCCGGGCTCTGGAGACTGGCCAGATCCGCTACGCGCCCTTCTGCGATCAGGACGGGATGATGGTCGGCGACGGCACGGTCTTCTCCGTCGAGGAGGGGCGGCTGTGGGCCTTCACGGCCCGCGATGCCGACGGCGACCATTTCCGAGAGGCGGCGAGCGGGTTCGACGTCGACATCCGGTCCATGACCGACGAGCTGGCCTGCCTGCAGGTCCAGGGACCGGGGGCCCGCGAGTTCCTCACCGGGTTCGTGGCCGGCATCGCCCACCTCCCGTACTTCCGCTTCTGGCCTGAGCCGGTCTCCCTCACCGGGGCGTCGTGCTGGGTCGCCCGGATCGGATACACCGGTGGGCCGGGCTACGAGCTCTTCTGCCCGTCGTTCGAGGCGGAGGGGTTGTGGGACACGCTCCTCGCCTCCGGGGGGATGCCGTACGGCCTGGCGGCGGCCGAGACCCTGCGCATCGAGGCGGGATTGATCCTGGTCGGGAAGGAGTACGTCCCGCACCGGTCGACCCCGTACGACGTCTCGCTCGACCGGCTCGTCCGGCTGGAGAAGGACGAATTCATCGGCAGGAAGGCACTGGAGAGCATCGCCGTGAGCCCGCCCCGCCGGCTCGTCACGGTCGTTGTCGAAGGCAACGCCGTGATCCCACCGGCAGGGACAGCGATCACGCAGGAGGGCGGCACGATCGGCACCGTGACCAGCTCGTGCTGGAGCCCGACCTTCGGAGCCGCCCTCGCCCTCGCCGTCGTGGAGCGCGCCGCCGCCGAGGAGGGGAGCAATGTCGGGGTCCAGCTCCTGTCCGAGACGCTTCCGGGGACGTTGAGGACGGCTCCGCTCCAGGATCCGGATCGGACGCGAACGCGGTCCTGAGACGGGTCTGCGGCTGGGGTGTGCCGCTGTGGTTAGCGTTGGCTAACGCGTTATAGTCGGGGCTTCCGGCTCGCGGGATCGCGGACGCGGGGATCGAGCAGAAGGAGGGCGCGACCAGCCACAGGCCATACCATTCGTCCTCTGTCCTGGACCACTGCCACCGGGTAGCGTATCTGGAGACTGCCCGGTCTCACAGGAGCGAAGAGCGCGCGCTTGGCCGTTTCCGCCACCAATTCCGGCGGGTTGCGCCGGAGCGGAATTGTCGTATCATAGCTACTCTGGCAGCGGCTGGAGGACTACGACACTCTCATCGAGAGGGCTCAGCAGCCAAAGCGGGGGGGAGCATGTCTTCAACTCAGCAGACAGACCATGACGTCCCCACTGGCTTTGGGGCGCCGGATGCAAGCACGCTCGGCAGTGACTCGCTCGGCGTTGGGTCTGTGGCGGGAGTGAAATCTCGGAGTCTCTACGCCTACAAGTTCAAGAAGTGGGCGACGAGTCCAAGGCCCCTCTACATGCTGACAGGCTTCGGGCTCTTCTTCACCTTTTGGCTCCTCGCCGTCGATGTGTTCCATTTTGGGCGCTTTCAGTACATGCCTGGTTTGAGGGAAGTCATCGAGGAGTGGACGGCCCGGCAGCCGAGATTTGGTATTTCGCTCTTTACCGCGGAGTACTATTCGCACACCTGGGTCAGCCTGCGGCGGGTTCTTATCGCCTTCGCCGCCGCCCTTGCGCTCGGCGTTCCCCTCGGCCTGTTCATGGGCTGGTACCTCAAGTTCAAGGAATACACGTTCCCTGTCTTCGAGGTGTTGCGGCC
>JBOGFO010000779.1:0-4259 GCA_050743445.1 Acidimicrobiia bacterium | reverse complement strand
CCGTCGGACACGCCCGAGCAGTCGAACACGCCGAGCTGGCCGGCCACCAGGGGAGCGGCGCAGATGACGTCCTTGTCGATCGCCTTGCGGAACTGGGCCCGGGGGTTGCGGGCCCCGTTGTGGTGGTTCTTCCAGGCGATGCGGGTCATGACCTCCTTCATCTCGTCGGCGTCGACGCCGTAGCGCTGGGCGTAGGCCGGAGCCAGGAGACTGAAGTTGGCCGGGGCGGTGGTCGTGCCGTAGCTGCCGCCCGTGCCGTCGGAGGGGATCTCGGTCCGGGTGAGACCGGAGTAGCCCGAGTCCTTCAGCTTCTCTACCCCCACGGCCATCACCGTGTCGTAGGCGCCGGCGGTCACCGCGTAGCAGGCGTTCCGGAGCGCCTCGGAGCCGGTGGCGCACATGTTCTCCAGCCGGGAGACCGGCTTGCCCTGGAGGCGGAGCGGCCGGGACAGCGTGAGCCCCGACGTGCCCGAGGCCGCCGTGCCCAGCCAGAAGGCGTCCACGTCGTCGAGGGGGATGCCGGCCGAGGCGGTGGCGTCGGTGACGGCGTCGATCAGCAGGTCGTCGGTGGAACGCTCCCAGTGCTCCCCGAAGGTGGTGCAGCCCATCCCCACGATGGCGACCCGGTCCCGGATACCCGTCGATGCCATGCGCTCGTCTCCTTCCCTCCCGAGGGAGGCGGAAACGCCCCCTGACCTCGATCAGGATGCGAGGGTAATTGAACCGCAGTTCAGTCGTCTGGTCGAGCGGGTGTTGGCGCCCGGTGTCACCCGGTGGCCCTGTCGACGTTGATCCGGCCGCGGCAGGTGGGGCTGCCGGAGCCGCAGCCGACAGGGTCGGCGGTCTGCAGGAGCCGTTGGACGGCTTCCAGCGGGGTGAAGCCTTCACTCAGAAGGAGGGCGACCGCCCCCGTCACCTGTGGAGCCGCCATGGAGGTGCCCGCCAGCGACTCGTACGAGTTCGACTTGTCCTTGACCCAGAAGGTCGAGAGGACGTCGTCGGCCTTTTTGCCGTTGGCCGCGCCACCAGGAGCGACGAGCGCCCACTTGGCCCGGCCCGTCGACGTCGAGTAGTCGGCGGTGTGGTCGTCGGGACCGGTGGCGCCCACGATGATGGCGTTCATGTCACCGTAGGACTGGCCCTCCAGTCCGAGCCCGAGGGTGTTCGAGTTGCCCGCGGCGACGACCGGGACCGCGCCATGGGACCAGGCGTACCGGATCCCCTCGGCCAGGTCACTCGGACCGATCAGGGACGTGACGACCATCGCCGGGTCTCCGAGCGAGAGATTCACGACCTGCGCCCCATGGTTGACGACCCACTTGATGCCGGCGGTGACGTCCGCGCCGTCGCCGGTTCCGGTCGAGCTCAGCACCTTGGCGACGACCAGTTCGGCGTCGGGCGCGACGCCGGCGATCCCCTTGCCGTTGTCCTCGGAGGCGGCGGCGATGCCGGACACGTGGGTGCCATGACCCTGGTCATCCTGGGCCGAACCGGAACATCTGGCCGGATCCCCCGCGGCGCCGACGCAGCTGGTCGATTCGACGATCTTCCCGGCCAGGTCCTCATGGTTGAGGTCGACCCCCGTGTCGACGATGCCGATCCGCACGCCGGCCCCGGTCGTGCGGGTCCACGCCGCCGCGGCACCGATCCTGTCCAGGCTCCACTGATCCGGGAAGGCGGGATCGTTCGACGCCTGGGCTGACGATGGGAACAGGGCCAGCGCCAAGGCCGACCCGAGCAGGGTGATCCGGAAACGGTGTCGCATCCTTGGTCTCCTCTGGAGAAGCACCCCGGCGGCCCCTTGCGGGACCGCCGGAGTAAAGGGAACGGCAGATCGTGTTGCGATGCCCCCGGTTATCTCCGGAACCACCGCCGAACGGTCACACCGGCCACACCCGCCGCGCTCAACGCTGCCACTGGCAGCATCGGCGAGGAGAGGGGCGCCGCCGGGCTACTGGCGGGAACCGCGGTCAGTTCGGTGACGGCCTGGCCGCTGACGTCGCTGGCCGGGTCCGCCGGAGCGGATGCGGACTTCGCAGCCTCGGACGCCTGCTCTGAGGCCCTGGCCATCTGGCTGCTGTCCTCGTCGGGGGTGGCTGAGCCACCCGCCGGAGCCGGAGCGTCGTCCGGGAAGGGCTGGATCGCGTCGGCCGGGTTGCTGGTCGCCCCGACGTTGACGATGCGGGCCACCGAGGGCACAGGACCCTGCTCGGTCTTCCGGTTCACGACCAGGTAGTAGCTGCCCGGAGGAGCCGCCTTGCCCGAGGGCGGGGCCACGATCTCGAGGACGCCGTCGGTCGTACGGGTGAACTCGAGCGCCAGGTTCCGCTGGTCGCTGTCGTTGACGTGCTCGGGCGACGGGGTCCGCATCAGCACGACCGAGTCGATCTCGTCCGCCTCCGGGGTGCCGAGGGTGAACGTCTCGCCGTAGGCGATGCCCGACTGCACCTTGGTGATCGTGGGACGGGCTCCGCGGAACAGGTACGGAGGGCTCCACACTTCGAAGCTCGGGTCGTTGTCGTTGTTGGAGAACGGGCCGCCCTGGTCGGAGTTTGCCCCGCCGTAGTGGCTGGCGATGGGGGCGTGGCCGCCGAGGAGCACCCGCATGTCGGGCAGCAGCAGCGCCGAGTTGTGATAGGTCCGGTCCCGGGTGTGGCTGGCCACCTCGGTCCAGGTGCCGCTCTCAGGGTTGTAGATCTCGGCCACGTTGACCGGGATGTCGGTGCCCGGGTCGATGACCTCGTCTTTGTCGGCACCGCCCACGGCGAGGACCTCTCCGGTGGGAAGGAGCACACCCGAAGCGAACCACCGGGCATGGTTGAGGTTCCCCACCATCTTGTTGGTGATGGTGCTGTCGGCATCGACGGTGGTAACGGTCGAGAACGGGTTGGCCGGGATCCACGACCCCGGCGGCGGGCCGAGAACGCCACCGAAGGCCAGGATGTCCATCTCGTCGTAGGGCGACTTCATCTGCAGGGGCACCACGAAGGCACCGCTGCGGGCCCCGAGCGGGGCGAGACCGGCGAGCTCCCAGGTTTTCGTCTCGGGGTCGTAGCTCTGCTGGAAGTTGAACATGGCTTCGTCGACGGACTGCCCGAACGGGCCCCACATCTGGCCGACACCCGTGTAGAGGAACTTGCCGTCGGGAGTGAGGATCATCCGGGGCTGCAAGGGCAGGCTGTTCTCGGACTCGGGACCGACGTAGTTCTCCTCCCAGGTGTTGGCCTGGGGGTCGTACGTCTCGGTCCTGCGCACCTGGCTGAGCTGCGTGTCGCTGATCAGCTGGGTCACTCCCGAGAACACCGTGGCCCGGCCGTCCGGCGCAATGGCCACGTGCGGGTACCAGCGGCCGTACTTCATCGCCCCGGCCGGGGTGAAGCTGTTCGTCTCGGGGTCGAACAGGTTGGCGTTGCGCAGGCCTTCGAGCTCGATGACGCCGACGTCCATCGGGTCGCCCTCGTTGCGGTCCATGAGGGCGGGCTCGTTGTACCAGTCGGTGCCGCCGACGATCAGGACCCGCCCGTCGGGCAGGGTCGTGAGGTCGGCGCAAAACATGTCACCGTCGTTCGCTGAGGCGTCGTCAGGCGGGGAGTTGGGCTCGGCCGAAGGCCCACCGAGCTCGCCGGAAAGGCTTCCGACGAAACCGTCACCGGGGCGGCCGGGGACCCCCAGGGCACCCATGGGGTCGTCGTAGGACTGCTTGCCCTCCTCGATGTCGGGGTTCACCTGGCCACCCCGGTCCTGCGCCGGCACGGTGAACTCGGGGGTGCCGCTGCGCAGGTCGAGCAACCGGACCTGGCTGTCCCGGGACGACGGCGAGAGCGACATCGCGCTCGGGCCCCGGGAGTTCTCCTGGCTCTCGATTCCGTTGTAGTAGAAGATGCGCCCGTCGTTCAGGACCGCGGCGGCCTGGGCCGTCGGCTTGCACACGACGAAGCTGGAACCGTCATCGGCGGGTACACAGCGCGGGGTGCCGGAGCCGCCTTCCTCGAAGGGCTCCGTCCATTGCCCGACGAGTTCTGGTGTTCCCACCACCTGGGCCGAGGAACCGGAGATGCCTCCTCCGACGAGCAGCGCGGCCGCGAAGGCGACCACGCCACCTTTCTGAAATCGCCCGTGCATGGGCATGCCTCCCTGTGTGAGTGCGACTGTGGTGTGTTTTGAGGTGCGTACGGTGCGACGTGAGGCCGGCCCGGCTGTTGTTGGCCAGCCGGTCCGGCCCCACAAGGTGCTTCGATGCATGTCCGGTGTCGGCGTTG
>JBOGFO010000778.1:0-4206 GCA_050743445.1 Acidimicrobiia bacterium | reverse complement strand
GACCACCACGATGTAGGTGTAGGGGTTGGCCGGCTCGGTGCGGATGCGGCGGCACAGCTCGAGGCCGTCGGAGCGCGGCATCATCCAGTCGGCGATGACCACCTCGGGCGCGGACGCACGGTACTCGGCCCACGCCTCGTCGCCGTCCTCGGTGAGGATGACGTCGTGACCGTCCTGGCCGAGGATCTCAGCCAGCAGGCCGCGGACGGCCGGGTCGTCCTCCGCCACGAGGACCTTCATATTGCGCCTCCTGATTGCTTCGCTCGGAGACCCATCCTGGGGCGTGGGGTCACATCCGGGAATAGCCCAAGCGGGTCATTTCCGCCCCTGGCCCGGCAGGTTTCGGGCGAATCAGAGCCAGCCGCTGCGGCGGAAGGCGCGGTAGAGCGACAGGCAGACGGCGGCCATGAGGCCCAGCACGAGCGGATAGCCAGCGACGTACCCCAGCTCCGGCATGTGCTCGAAGTTCATGCCGTAGACGCCCGCCACCATGGTGGGGACGGCGGCGATGGCCACCCAGGCCGAGATCTTGCGCATGTCCTCGTTCTGGCGGACCGACACCCGGGTGAGGTTCGCCTCCAGCACGCTGGTCAGCAGGTCCCGGAAGGTGGCGTCCTGTTCCACCACCCGCAGGACGTGGTCGTGCACGTCCCGGAAGTACTCGTAGGTCTCGTCGTGGATGCAGGGCAGGCGCCCGTGGGCCAGGAGGTTGAGGGCCCCCGAGAGCGGTACCACGGCCTGGTTGATCTCGAGTACCTCCCGCTTCAGGAAGTAGATCCGCTGCACCGGGTTCTCGCCGTCGTTCTCCGAGAACACCTGGAGCTCCACCTCGGCGATGTCGTTCTCCAGCCCCTCCATCACCGGCTCGTAGTCGTCGACCACCTTGTCGACGATGGCGTGGAGCACGGCGCTCGGCCCGGAGGCCAGCAGGTCGGGCCGGCTCTCGATGCGGGCCCGCACCCCGGACAGGGCGCTGGCGGCTCCGTGACGGACGTGGACGATGAACCCCTCGCCCACGAAGATCAGGATCTCGCCCAGCTCGACCGTCTCCGAATGCTCGTCGTATCGGGCCGTCTTGAGCACGACGAAGAGCGTGTCGTCGTACACCTCGAGCTTGGGCCGCTGGTGGGCCTTGATGGCGTCCTCCACCGCCAGCTCGTGGAGGTCGAACTCGCGCCGCACCGTCTCGAACTCCTCCTCGGTGGGTTCGTAGAGGCCGATCCACACGAAGGCGTCCTTGCGCCGGCAGGCGGCCGCCACCTCGTCGAGCCCCAGCTTGCCGCCCTGGCGCTGGCCGTCCTCGTAGAGGGCGCAGTCGATGATCACGAGCCGATTCTTCCATTGCGGGGTGAACGAGACGTGTCTGATCGCTTGGGCCCTGGGTAATGATCCCGGTATGACGAGCGGGCAATCCACGCATCAGGAAGTCGTCCAGTCCACGGCCGCCACCGAGGCGGTCATGCGTCCCCAACAGGTCCCGGTCAACATGTACGAGACGAGCGGGGCGCTGATCGTCGTGGCCCCCATCCCGGCGGTGACGGCCGGCGACGTGACCGTCGAGCTCAAGGCGGGCCGGCTGCGGTTCTGGGCCCACCTGCGCAGCGCCGGACCCCGCGAGTTCCTCGTGAAGGAGTGGGACTACGGCGGCTACGAGCGCGAGATCGACCTCCCCTCCGGGTTCGGTGCCGGGATGGAGGCGTCGGTGGCCAACGGCCAGCTGGTGGTCCGGGTGCTGCGGGGCGAGGAGACGGGGCCGATCCGCATCCAGCCCCACGCCACCCCCATCGACCGGAGCTGAGGCGCCGGGCCGGGCGAGCCTGAGTCCCCGGGCCGGCCGAGTCTGATCACCCGGGCTGGGAGGCCGGCTATCCCAGGCGCTCGAGGAACCGGGTCCGGTTGACGACGACCCGGGCGATGGTGGCCTCGCCGATGGGACCGCTCCCGTCGGACACCGTGACCCGGAAGGTGAGACTGCGGCCGTCCACTTCGGCGAGGACGGCCTCGGCCCGGACCTTCCCGCCGACCGGGGTGGGTGAGCGGTGCTCCAGGGTGATGCGGTGGCCGACCGTCGTCGTCCCGGGGTCGAGCGCGGGCGTGACCGCGGCCACGGTCGCCTCCTCGGCCAGGGCCAGGAGGCGGGGCGTGCCGAGGACGGGAATGTCGCCGCTGCCGAGCGCGATGGCCGTGTCGCCTTCGGCGACGACGAGCTCGATGCCGGCCGACAGGCCCGGTGTCAGGATCACGCCTGGTCACCCTAGTAAGACTTTGGGGTCCCGCTCCTCCGGCGAAAGGGTCCTCCGATGCGTCGTACCGCCCTCCTGGTCCTGTTGCTGACCGGCCTCGTGGTCCCGGCCGCCTGCGGCGACGATGGTGGCGGTGGTGGTGATGGCGGCGGCGGCGCGCTGTCCAAGCCGTCGGTCGAGATCCCCGACGGTGAGCCGCCCTCGGAGCTCCAGATCAAGGACATCAAGGAGGGGACCGGAGCGGAGGCCGTGGACGGCAAGAAGCTCACCGTCCACTACGTGGGCGTGTCGTGGTCCGACAAGGAGCAGTTCGACGCCTCCTGGGACCGGGGCGACCCGTATTCCTTCGTCCTCGGGGCGGGCGACGTCATCCTCGGCTGGGACGTGGGCATGAAGGGCATGAAGGTCGGGGGCCGGCGCCAGCTCACGATCCCACCCGCCATGGGCTACCGGGAGTTCGGTCAGGGCAAGATCAAACCCAACGAGACGCTGGTCTTCGTGGTCGACCTGCTCGAGGTGGCCTGACGCGATGGGCTACTCGTCGTACGTCCAGTCGGGCTGCTTGCGGGCCTGACGCTCGTCGTAGCGGGCGGAGCCCCCGGCGAGGTCGACCAGCTTGGCCACCAGGATGGGCCGGGGGCTGGGACACGGCGCTTCGAGGTGCGCGGCGAAGACGTCGGGGAAGGCGGACAGGATGCTGCCCACCACCTGGCGCTCCTGGGTGGCCAGGTAGCAGCGGGCGCCGTCCGTGACCTTGCCCAGCCAGGAGCCGATCCGGGCCACATCGGCCTCGGTGCCGGTGCCGCCCTGGATCTGCTCGAGGGCCGCGGTGATCTCCCCCGAGCCGAGCTTGCACGGCGAGCATTGGCCGCAGGACTCGACATAGAGGAAGCGGGACATGGCCCGGGCCACCTCCACCATGCACGCCGTCTCGTCGTAGACGATGAAGCCGGCCGCCCCCATGCCGCTCCCGATGGCCTGGAAGCCTTCGTAGGACAGCGGCGTGTCCAGCTGGTCGCCGGTCACCACCGGGTTGGCCACGCCCGAGAACACCGCCTGGACCCGGTGTCCGGCGGGCTGGCCGCTGGCCACGGCGTCGATGACGGCGCCGAGCGGGGTGCCCAGCTCGACCTCGCCCACGTCGGGGGCGACCACGTCGCCGACCACGGTGGCGATGACGTGGCCGGGGGACGCCTCGGTGCCCCGGCCCCGGAACCACTCCGCGCCCCGGGCCAGGATCACGGGCACGTTGGCCAGGGTCTCGACGTTGTTGACCAGCGTGGGGTTCGACTCGTGGGGCTCGGAGTGCCCGGGTTCGGTCGGGGTCGCCTCCCAGCCGGTCTGGGGCCGGGCGAAGAGGCCGTGCTCGTAGGGCGGGAACAGGCGGGGCAGCGGATCGCGGCCCTCGATCACCTCCAGGAGCGCCTTCTCCTCACCGAAGAGGTACTCGTCGGGCCCGGGGACGATGGTGATCTGGCAGTCGCGGCAGATCCCCGCCTCCTGCATCTCGTCCATGGCGCGGGTGAGGGCGGTGATCTCCGGTTCGAAGCTGGCCTTGAGGCCCACGAAGGCTTCGGTGGCGCCGACGGCGTAGGCGGCGATGATGAGCCCCTCCATCACCTGGTACGGGTTGGCTCGCATCAGGGACCGGTCCTTGAACGTGCCCGGCTCGCCCTCGGCGGCGTTCATGACCGTGTAGTGGTGGGTGCCGCCGGCGCCGGCCACGGTCGACCACTTCCGGCCGGTGGGGAAGCCGGCGCCGCCGCGACCCCGCAGCCCGGAGCGGCCGATCAGGTCGATGGTGCCGGCCGGGCCCAGCTTCTGGGCCTGGGCCAGGCCCAGCCCGCCGTCACCGGCCAGGTACTCGTCGAGCGAGGTGACGGGCGCGTCGGGCAGGAGAAACGATTCCACGCCTCCCCATTGTCCGGCGTGGCCGGTCGTCAGCCCGAAAGCAGGCCGGTGC
>JBOGFO010000777.1:0-4100 GCA_050743445.1 Acidimicrobiia bacterium | reverse complement strand
GAGGAGGGGGGCGGGGACCGCAGCGCCGGGCCCGGGGGAGGGGGTGTCCCCAAGAACACCGGGGCCGGGGGTGTCCCCAAGAAGACCGGGGCCGGGGGTGTCCCCAAGAAGACCGGGGCCGGGGGTGTCCCCAAGATGACCTGGGTGGTCGACCCGCTCGACGGCACGGCCAACTTCCTGCACGGCTTCCCCGTGGTGGGTGTCTCCGTGGCCCTCGTCGACGGCGGCCGGCCGGTGGCCGGGGTGGTGCACGCCCCGCTGCTGGGGGAGACCTACACCGCGGCGGCCGGCGCCGGGGCGTGGCGGGACGGCCGGCGCCTGGCGGTGGCCGGCCGGGGGGTCGAGCGGGCCATCTGCGCCACCGGCTTCCCGTTCAAGATCAAGCACCGCCTCCCCGAGTACCGCCGGGTCTTCGACGGGATGTTCCTGGCCGGTGAGGATCTCCGCCGGCCCGGGGCGGCCAGCCTCGACCTGGCCTGGACGGCGGCCGGCGTCTTCGACGGCTTCTTCGAGCTCGGCCTCGGCCCTTGGGACGTGGCCGCCGGCGCCCTCCTGATCATCGAGGCGGGAGGGATCGTCACCGACTGGGCCGGCGACCCCGAGGCCTGGTTCGCCAGCGGCGACATCCTGGCCGGGCCGGCGCCCGTCCACCGGACGCTGCTCGACCTGGCCGGCGGCTAGGAGCGGGCGCCGAGGCGGAAGCCCTCGGGCAGCGACTTGGCCGGCAGCCGGAGGTGGGCCACGTCCTCGCCCAGGGCCGAATACACGCCGTCGACCACCTCGAACATGCGCTGCTCGTTGCGCAGCGGGTCGGTGAGGCCGTTGGTGACGAACACCAGCACCAGGCCGACATCGGGGTCGGCCATGCCCCGGGAGGAGGCCATCCCGTTGTGGCCGTAGGCCCGCCGGCCCACGCCCCCGGTCATGCCGCCGGCCACCTGGACGCCGAGGCCCCAGGGAATCTTCATGTTGCCCAGGGTGACGTCGGGGACGCCGTAGCGGTGGACGGCGGTCATGACCTCGACGGTGCGCGGGTCCAGCAGCCGGCCGCGAGGTCCATGGCTCTTCGCCCGGCGGCTCATCGCGGCGTCGGCGGGGGCCCCTGCCCCACCTCCCGGCGCCGCTGTCGCGGCGCCGTAGCCGAGGAGCGACTCGTAGAACCGGCCCAGGTCGGAGGCCGGGCCCCGCATCCCGCCGCCGGGCTCGACCTTGGCGATGTGCCAGGCCTCGTTGTGGACCTTCTCGACGTGGTACTCCCACATGCGGATGCCGCCGTCGCCGGTGGGGATGGCGAGGGCGTGGCCCGTCCAGTGCACCGGCGTCAGCCGGTCGCCCAGGGCGACCTGGGCGTCGGGGGGGATGCCCAGGTGGGAGGCGGTCATCCCCGCCACCGGGAGGACCTCCTCGGCCAGGTACCGGTCGATGGGCCGGCCGTCGACCACCTCGATGATCCGCCCGAGGACCTTCCAGCCGGTGGACGGGTGGTAGCCGGCCTTGGTACCCGGCTCCCACTCCGCGGGATGGGCGGTGATGCGGGCGATCACCTCGTCGTAGGACAGGTCCCGGTCGAAGGGCTCGCCCGGGCCGGCCATGGAGAAGCCGGCGGTGTGGGTGAGGACGTGGCGGATGGTGGCCCGCTCCTTCCCGGCGCCGAAGCCGGGGAGGTAGCGGCCCACGGGGTCGTCGAGGCCGAGGCGGCCCCGCTCCCACAACTGGAGGACGGCCACCGTGGTCACCGGCTTGCCCGACGAGTACCACAGCATCAGGTCGTCGGTCTCGAGCGCCCGGCCGGGGCGGGACTCGCCCACGGCCACGTCGAGGAGCGGGGTGCCGTGGCGGGAGACGTAGAGCTGGGCGCCGGGCTGGAACCCGTCGGCCTGCTGGCGCTCGAGCATCTCGACGACGAAGGCGAGGTCGGGGGTGGCGGCCACGGGACGAGACTCTAGGTGCGGGCCCCGCCCGGGTGATGGCGGGTGGGCAATATGTCTGGTTTTCCACCGGGACCTGTGGAAAACGTCCAGCATCGAGGTCCTCCGACCGGCATTTCGGGGCGGGGAACGCGGTGTTTATGCTTTATTCGGTTGACGAGCTCCGTCCCGGCGTGGTTCCATCCACCAACCGTTAGAAGGCGTTCCGCAAGGGCGCCTCTGTCCTGAAGGTTGGAGCCGATGCGCAAGCGCACGATGCAGTCCCGGTGGGAGAGCCTCTCCGCCGCGGCGCGCGCCCATGTCGGTTCGACCATCGATACCGGCATCCCGGTCACGGGAGGCGTGTCCCGCAAGCGGTTCACCCTCCCGCTGTTCCCGGCCCGGAAGGCCTCGGAGACTTCGCCTTAGCGTCATCACGACGAGAAGACTCCATCAGGCCGCCGGGCACCCCCGGCGGCCTTTTTGGTTTCCGGGATCCGACTTCGAGTCCGAGGAAAGGACAACGGTGTTCATCCTTGAGTCGCAATCCCAGGAGTGGTCGCAGCCCCTGGGGAGGCCCCTGTCCCCGGGGGACGCGCTGTGCAGCGACGGAACCGGCGCGCTGGCCGACCTGTTCTTCTCCGAGTCCCTCGACGACATCGCCGCCGCCAAGGCGCTCTGTGTGGAGTGTCCGATGCGGCTGCCCTGTCTCGAAGGGGCGCTCGCCCGGCAGGAGCCGTGGGGGGTGTGGGGTGGAGAGCTGTTCTTCCAGGGCAAGGTCCTGGCCCACAAGCGCAAGCGGGGACGCCCGCCGAAGGTCCGCCCGGTGGAGGCGCCTGAGCCCGCCAAGCTCAGCGCATGAGCGGGACGGAGCGACGGCGGGCGTGGTAGTACGGGCCGGCATGGAGGACAAGCCGGCGCTGATCATCTCGGCCTGCCTGCTCGGGGTGGCCTGCAACCATGAGGGTCGCGGGTCACCCCGAGCGGTGGTCGAGGAGCTCGGGCGTCGCTACCGGCTCATCCCGGTGTGCCCCGAGGTGCTCGGCGGCCTGTCCACCCCCCGGCCGGCCGCCGAGCTTTCATCTGCTGACGGGGCGGCCGTGCTCGCCGGGGAGGCCGTGGTCGTGAACGTCGACGGACACGACGTCACCGCCGCCTACCGGCGGGGGGCCGAGGCGGCGGTGGCGCTGGCCCGGTCCACCGGGGCCGCCCGGGCGGTGCTCAAGGCCCGCTCGCCGTCCTGCGGGTCGTCCCGCGTCTACGACGGCACCTTCTCCCGCCGCCTGGTGGACGGCCAGGGGGTGACGGCGGCGGCGCTGTGGGCCGCCGGGCTCGAGGTGTGCTCCGACGAGGACTGCGTTGGGGAGCGCCCGTCCGGAGCCGGAGGTACGGCCTAGGGGCTATCGGCGGAAGATGGCGCGGCGTTGCCGTTCGACAGCTGCGTCGGACTCGTCGAGGCCGTCGTAGAGGTCGATCTCCGTACCTCCCTCCGGGTGCCAGTCGTTCCACAGCACCAAGATGGTCAGCAGGCCCACTCCGCCCAGGAGCATGAGGATCGCTCCGACGATGCCGAGATCGATGCCGTCGGTCGGCATGTCGACGGCGAAGGTGAGGATGGCTCCGGCGGCCATGAGAAAGATGCTCATGCCGATGCCCATGTCCTACCTCCTTCCTGTTCCTGTCGTCGTCCGCGCTCTACCCGGGGCGTGGCCGCGGAACACGGGAGCTGGTCATGAGATGGGAGGTTCGTCCGCTTTGTCCGCGGTCGGATGGCAGGATGGAGGGGCGGGCGCTTAGCTCAGTTGGGAGAGCGCTGCCCTTACAAGGCGGAGGTCGGGGGTTCGAGACCCTCAGCGCCCACAGTATCACCGCAGGTCAAAGCCACTTTTTCGATTTTCGGGGCTCTCCGACCTGGTAATGGGAAATGCAGAATGGTAATGCGCGCTCGTCTACACTGCTGCGTGTGCGAGGGCATGTGGTCCGCCGTGGGGATGCCTGGCGCGTGCACGTCTACGTCGGACGCGACGAGGTCACCGGCAAGCAGCGCTACCTGACCCGCACGGTTCGCGGCACGAAGCGCGAAGCCGAGAAGGTCTGCGCCGCTCTTGTCGTTGAGGCCTCGAAAGGCAAGTTCACGACGCGGACGTCGGGAACGCTGGAGGGCCTACTCAAGGACTGGCTGGCACACCTCGA
>JBOGFO010000776.1:0-2908 GCA_050743445.1 Acidimicrobiia bacterium | reverse complement strand
CGCCGGGCGGCCCGGGCCAGGACCGGGTTGGACAGCCCGTAGCGCGCCGCCGTCCGCCACCATCCGTCGGCGGGGGCGACCGCGGCCGACACCGCCTCGGCCAGGGCGGGATCGAGCAGGGCGGAGGCGATCGCCACCGGCACCTTCCAGTAGGGCCCGGGCAGGCTGTCGACCATCCGCATCTCGAGGAACTCCCGGGGCCGCACCGGGGGGAAGAGGGTGGTGAGGTGGTACTCGAGGTCGGACAGGCTCGGCCGGACTCCCTGGTGGCCGTCCGCCATCCACTGCGAGAAGGCGAGCGGCTCGAGCACGGGCTCGAACTCCTGGCCGGGCAGCAGCATGACCCGGGCTTCGAGGGCGTAGGCGGCCCAGGCCTCGGCCGCATGGGTGCCGGCTACCGGGCGGGTCCGGCCGGGGTCGATGGCCCACCAGGTGGTGAGCCGGGTCGAGCGCCAGCCGGTGGAGGCGCCCGAGAGGACCGGCGAGTTGGCGAAGGTGGCGGCCAGGACCGCACCCACGGCATGGGCCAGACGCCAGCTGGCGTCGGGGTCGGGCCCGGCGTCGACGTTGACCTGGATGGCGGCCGTCGAGCACATCATCTGGCGCCCGGCCCGGCCCTGGGTGTCGAAAAACGCCTCCATGGCCCGGTACCGGGGGGCGTCGACCACACGCCGGGACGGCCGGGAGGGATCGAGCCCGATGCCGGCCAGGGCCATTCCGCTCGTGGCCAGCGCCGGGCGCAGCACGTCGAGGTCGGCGGCCACGGCGGCGCAGGCGGCCGCCGCCCCCGACCCGGGCGGGCCGCTGATCTCGAGCTGGCCGCCCGGTTCGAAGGTCACCCGGCTTCCACCCGGGAGTGTCCCAGCCGCCTCCACGGCTGCGACCAGGGCATCGAAGGCCACGGCCCGCTGAGGGGCGGCCAGGTCGTAGACCAGCCACTCGACCTCCACACCGACGCGCCGAGGGAGAGCGCCGGGAAGCAGGCTGTGGTCCCGGAAGTGGCGCTGGGCGTCCTCGGGGGAGAGTGACACGGCGTCGCCGCGGCGTTGGTCATCCGTCGCGATGGGGCGCAGTTTCATCTCCTCTGCCTTCCGCCCGCAAGCCATCGCGGGCTTTACCCGGTCTACGGGGTGTCTAACTCACGAGGATGTGGAAAATTCCGGCAGGCGTTGCTCCAGGTTCAGCAGGGGGGTGAAGAGGTCGCCGTCGCGGGCCACCCGTTCGAGTGCTGTCCCGGCGTCGATGGGCAGCGTTTCACCCGATCCGGCCTGGATCGCCTCCACCTCGTCCCAGTGCAGCGGGGCCGACACGCTGGGCAGGGGGCGGGCCCGCAGGGAGTAGACCGACACGGTGGTCTTGTGCTCGTCGTTCTGGCTCCAGTCGATGAGCACCTTGTTCTTGCGCAGCTCCTTGGCCATGTTCGACACGACCGCTTTGGGGTGGGCCCGCTCCAGGACCTGGGCCAGGGCCAGGGAGAAGCTCTTGGTGGCGTCGTAGGTCGTCGGGGTGTTGAGGGGGACGTAGAGCTGGAGGCCCTTGCTCCCCGACGTCTTGACCACCGACTGGAGGCGGAAGTGGTCGAGCGCCTCCCGCAGCCACAACGCCACCTGGGCACACTCGGCGGATCCGGCTCCCTCCCCCGGATCGAGGTCGAAGACCACCGAATCGGGGCGCTCGAGCGCCGGCGCCCGGTGCAGGGCGGTGTGGAGCTCGAGGGAGGCCAGGTTGGCCACCCAGACCAGGGTGGGCAGGTTGTTGACCAGGCAGAAGTCGATGGTGCGCTCGTTGTGGCCGCTCCACACCGGTGCCGTCTCGACCCACGGGGGGCGGTGGGAGGGGCACTGCTTCTCGTAGAAGTACCCGGCGTCGACCCCGTCCGGATAGCGCTTGAGGGTGAGAGGCCGGGCCTGCAGGTGGGGGACCAGCACGGGCGCGATGCGGGTGTAGTAGTCGAGCACCTGGCCCTTGGTGAAGCCCACCGCCGGGTAGAGGACCTTGTCGAGGTTGGAGAGCTTGAGCGTGCGGCCCTCCACCTCCACGACCGTCATTACCCGCTGCTCTCCGATGTTTCGGGGACACCCCGGGCCCCGGAGTCCTTGTTCGCCCGGGCCGCAGCCAGCGAGGCCTCGAGGGCGGCCATCAGGTCGACCACCTGGGCCGGCTCCTCGGTCGTGGCCTGGGTGATGATCTCCTGGCCCTCGGCCTTGGCCTCGATGAGCGCCAGCACCTGCTCCCGGTACTCGTCGACGTACTTCTCGGGCTCGAAGTCGGTGGAGAGCGACTCGATGAGCTGGCGGGCCATCTTCAGCTCCCGCTCCGACACCTCCACGTCGTCACCGGGCAGGCCGTCGAGCTCGGTCTCGTCGACCACCTCGTCGGCGAACAGCATCGTCTCCAGGCACAGGATGTCGCCCTTGGGCCGGATGGCGGCGAGGTACTGCTTGGTGCGCAGCACCATCCGGGCGATGGCCACCTTGTTCGACTCTTTCATGGCCTGGAGGAGCAGGGCGTAGGCCTTGGCCGCGCCCTTCTCGGGCACCAGGTAGTAGGGCCGCTCGTAGTGGACCGGGTCGATCTGGTCGAGCTCGACGAAGTCCTCGATGTCGATGGCCCGGGTCGCCTTGGGGTCGAGGGACTCGAGCTCCTCGGGGGTGATCACCACGTAGCGCTCGGGGGCGATCTCGTAGCCCTTGACGATACGTTCGTAGGGCACCTCCTCGCCCGTCTCGGCCGACACCCGCTTCTGGCGGATGCGGGAGTTCGTCCCCTCCTCCAGCTGGTTGAAGCGGACGTCCTTCGGCGAGATGGCGCTGTAGAGCTTCACCGGCACGTTGACGAGCCCGAAGCTGATCGACCCGCTCCAGATGGCTCTCGGCACGTTGACCTACCTCCGACCCGCGCCCGGCGG
>JBOGFO010000775.1:0-4584 GCA_050743445.1 Acidimicrobiia bacterium | reverse complement strand
GGGTAGGTCACGCCGAGCGCGTCGGCGAGTCCCGTGGCCGAGACGTAGGGGGTGGAAAAGAGCAGCTCGGCGGTTCTGATCACGTTGATCGTGGCCTTCTCGGCGAGGAGTTCGCTTCGCATCGCCGCCTGCAAACCGACGAGGCGAACGGTTCTCTCCTCGGCATCAGCCGCCTGGGTGGCCACACCGGTCAGGAAAAACGCGATCCACGGGCCCAGGTCGCCTGTCCGGCTCGAGCTCATCAGCAGGTCGTGGTACTGGTTTCGGTGCCTCTCGAAGTAGACGGATAGGTAGAGCAGCGGTTGAGGCAGCACTTTGCGGTCGACCAGGACGAGCGGGATCAGCAGCCGCCCAAGCCGCCCATTCCCGTCGAGGAACGGGTGGATCACTTCGAACTGGTAGTGAGCGAGCGCCAGATTGATGAGGAGCGGGAGCTCCCGGTCATGGAGGAACTGTTCGAAGTCGTTGAGCGCCTCGTGCATGGCGTCGACCGGTGGCGGCACGAACGCCGCGTCCGATGGTGACGACCCGCCGATCCAGTTCTGACTCCGCCGCAACTCACCCGGCGTTGCGTAGCCTCCCCGGACCCCGGCCATCAGGCGCTCGTGCGTTTCGCGCAGCAGTCGAAGGCTGAGCGGAAACCCCTCACCCAGACGGCGTATCCCGTGGTCGAGGGCGGTGAGGTAATTGCGAACCTCGCGCACGTCGTCGTGCAGTTCGCCAAGGCTCTCCTCGTCCCCGGCCTCGAACCGAAGAAGGTCGACCACGCCGGACTGGGTGCCCTCGATCCGTGAGCTGAGCACCGCCTCCAATCGGACATATGGGGAGATCAGGAGGTGGGGGTTCGGGAGTAGACGGCCGACCCCGCTCAACCGGTGGAGGGCACCAGTCGCCTGCTCCAGAAGGCGAACCAGGTCGCTGGTGTACTCGACGTGTCGAGGGAGCGGCGTTGGGAAGAACGCCCAGTACTGGCCATCGGGGACGCGCCGGAGCACGCCACGGCTGCTGGCGGGGAAGTCCTCCGGTCGCATGCCCCGCAGCATGGAGCCCTCCAGGGCATCCTGTCAAAAAGATTAGCTAGATCCTTTAATAGCGAACCGCCATGCGCAAGCGCTCTTTGGGTTCCCCTTGTTCAAGCGGAACGCCCGCGGCTTGAACAACGGGCACGGCAACGAAAAAGCTCTTGAAAAGAGACGCCTTCCCGGCGGGGACCCGCGGCCGCTGGGTGCGGTGCCGGGGTCGCCCCCCATGGGGAGCCCTAGGTGCGGAGCCGTTCGAGGGCTTGTCCGGTGACACCGGCGATCAGCTCGAAGTCCTTGTCGAGATGCAGCACGGTCAGCTGGGCCAGTTCGGCGGCGGCGGCGACGAGCAGGTCGGGGACGGAGGGGGCGCGGTGATGACCCTGGTCGGCGAGGACCATCTGCACTTCGACGGCCCGGTCCTCGATGGCCGGGGTCAGGTATTCGACCGGCATCGACGCCAGCGGCGGCCCGGCGTGGGCGTCACGCAGCTCCCGGGCGGACCGGGCCGAGAAGCCGACCTCGAGGCGGGTGACGGTGCCGATCCGCACGAGCCCGCGCTCGATCCGCTCCGCCCACACCCCGGCGTCGGGGCTGGCGCCGAGGCGGGCCAACGCCGACTTGTCGATGAGCCAGGTCACTCCCACGCCCGGGCCATCACCTCGGGGTCGGCCAGGTCGGCGAAGGTCTCCGAGAACCGGGCGAGGTCTTCGACGCCCACCGGCCCGCCACCAACCGCGGCGGCGGCCACCTGTCGCCGCAGGTATTCGCTGCGCGACAGGCCGAGGCGGCGGGCGTTCCCGTCGATCGCCGCCACCACATGCTCGGGCACATCCCGAATCAACAGGTCAGCCATGTTCCCGCCCTTCGCGCCGCATTGATATCGTATGATATCACGAGGGGGAACCGGGGTGTCAGGCCGGGACGCGGGCCGACGGGCACAGGTCGACGAGCAGGCACTCCTCGCAACGGGGCTTGCGGGCCAGGCACACCCGCCGGCCATGGAGGATCAGCCGGAGGGAGAACCCGCCCCAGTCCTTGGGCGGCAGCATCTCGGTGATCTCCCGCTCCACCTTGACGGGATCGTCCTCGGCGGTGAGGCCGAGTCGGCGGGTGAGCCGGCCCACGTGGGTGTCGACGGGGAGGCCGGGCAGGTTGAAGGCCACCGAGCGGATGACGTTGCCGGTCTTGCGCCCGACCCCGGGGAGGGTGACGAGGTCCTCCAGCTTCTTCGGCACCTCGCCCCCGAAGCGGTCCTCGAGCGCCTGGGCGAGGCCGATGATGCTCTTCGTCTTGTTCCGGAAGAAGCCGGTGGGCAGGATCACCGACTCGACCTCGACCGGATCGGCCTGGGCCAGGTCGGCCGGGGCGGGCCAGCGCCGGAACAGCTCGGGGGTGACCGAGTTCACCCGCTCGTCGGTGGTCTGGGCCGACAGGACGGTGGCCACCGCCAGCTCGTAGGCGTCGCGGTGGACGAGGGCGCACTCGGCCGGATACTCCCCGGCCAGGCGCCGGGCCACCTCCCGGGCCCGGCCCTTGATGGTCCTCGGCTTCACCCTGCCTCCTCCCCCCGTCACCCGGTCCGAGGCTACCGGGGGGGCCTGCGATCAGGTGGTCCCGGGCTTGGCCACCAGCGTCTGCACCGGGCCGCCCACATCGTCGCCTTCGCCGGCCGGGGTCGCCCAGGTGACGACGGCCCAGTCCTCCCCGGCGGCCACGTCCGGGGCCGTGCCCGGCCAGGAGGCCGAGAAGGACGCCGCCCGCTGGTCGGGGTCGATGCGGACCAGGCGGATCTGGTCCTCGTCGGTGCGCCGGTCCTCGAAGACCACCCAGGGCTGACCCTGCCCGTCGATGGAGAGCTTCACGTCGCCGTAGGGGATCCACTTGTCGCCCATCAGCTCGAGGGGCGGCGTGAACGTCTGGCCCCCGTCGGACGACATGGCGTAGTACACGCCGGGGTGGGACTCGGCCCCGGTGTACCAGGCGGTGTGGAGGCGGCCTTTGGAGTCGACCTGCAGGCCATTGTGCACGTCGGGGCAGCCGCTGATCTTGAACTTGTCGTCGAAGACCTTCTTCGGCTCGGCCCAGGTGGCGCCGTCGTCGGTCGAGGCGGCCACGAACACGTCCCGGACGGAGTCGTAGGAGCCCTTCAGCTCCTTCCAGTCGGAGCGGGTGGAGGCGAACAGGGGGCCGTCCTGGCCCTGGGCCGCCTTGGTGCTGCAGCAGCCGCAGGTCGGCTTGGCCACCAGCACGCTCCTGGACCAGGTCTTCCCCCCGTCGGCCGAGCGGACCAGGCGCATCTGGGTGGCGGGCAGCACGGCGTCGTGGTCGTGCGGGTCGGGCTTGGGCCGGCCTTCGATGTCCGCCGTGATGGCCTCCCGCTCGTCGAGGAAGGTGACGTAGAGGTCGCCGTCCGGCGCCGCGAACAGGGTGGCCATCTCCATGGTCGTGACCACGCCCTCGACGGCTTCGCCGGCGATGTCGGCCGAAGGCGAGAAGGTCTTCCCGCCGTCGTCGGACCGCACCACCCGCAGGGAGCTGCGGCCGTATTCCTTCAGGTAGTCGGAGGCGTCGGAGGGGACGTTGTGCAGGTACTGCACGTACACCTCGCCGCCGGGGCCGACCACGACCTGGGTCGGGCTGATGGTGTACGTCCGCACGTGGTCGTCGGGGCCGCTGGCCACCACCGGGGCCGAGAACGTCTTGCCGCCGTCGTCGGACCGGGCCACCACCGCCCGCACCTGCTGGTCCTTGCCGTCGGGCTGGGCGGCCCCGGGGATCTCCTCGGCCCAGGCCACGTAGATCGCCTTCGACTTCGGGTCGTAGGCCGTGGTGGGGTTCAGCGCCCCGTCGGGCACCACCGCCACCGGCGAGGACGTCGACAGCTCGGCCAGCTTCGCCGGGGCGGCGATCTTGCCTCCGGCCACCACCCGGTGCTCCTCGGCCTCCCGGGCCGTCGCGCCGTCGCCGCCTCCGCCGCTGCACGACGCCGCCAGCACCACCAGAACCACGAGCCGCGGCAAGCGCATCCCTCGACGCACGGCAACCCCCTTCTCCCCTCGCCCATGTGGGCGATCCCTTACGCACGACCGTCGCCCGGGGGAGCGGGAAAGTTCCCGAGGTCCCTACGGTGCGGCGTCGCTCACGAAGACGAGGCCCTGCATCCCGGGGAACTCGGGGTGCTGGTTGCAGCGGTAGGTGAAGTGGCCGGGGGTGGGGAACGTGAACTGGGCGCTGTCGCCCGGGCTCTTGAGGTAGGCCGAGAACTCGATCGAGTCGAAGAACACGTCGTGCGAGACCGGGTCGAGGTTGGTCCACACCACGGTGTCGCCGGTGCGGACCTGGAAGGGCTGGCCCGGCGTGTTGAGGCTGGCGGCGCCGGCCAGGAAGGTGAAGCCGGCGATGGCGTCCTGGACGTGACGCCCGCCCTCCTCGGCCGCGGGAGGCGCGGCCACCGGGCCGGCAACGAAGGCCAGGACGAGGAGGACGGGCGCCACGATCATTCCAGTCCCTACTTGAGGAAGGGTACCGGATGCAGCCCCGCGGACGACGAGTAGCGCAGGAC
>JBOGFO010000774.1:0-3315 GCA_050743445.1 Acidimicrobiia bacterium | reverse complement strand
AGAACTGGCTCGAGATCCAGAAGGTGTTCCGGGGCCACATGGCCCGCAAGTTCCCGTTCAATGTGCAGATGGGCCTGGGCCACGAGCGCTTCGGCGACCCCACCTTCCCGGGCAAGACCAACACCTGCTACGCCGAGATGGCCGCCCGGGGCATGTACCAGCGCTGGGCCGACCTCATCCAGTACGACAGCTGGTCCGAGATCGAGGCGGCGGCCAAGGCCCGCGAGGCCGCCCGCCCGACGGGGGTGTCGCGATGACGATCGACGCCGAAGCCCTCTCCGAGATGGTGGAGCAACGTTGGACAGTGCCCCGGGTCGACGTCGAGCTCCAGCACGAGATCACCCAGTTCCTCTTCCACGAGGCGCATCTTCTCGACGAGCGTGAGTTCCACGAGTGGCTCGACCTCTTCGCCGACGACATCCACTACGTGATGCCCACTCGCTACAACCGGCTGCGCCGGGAGATGGACAAGGAGTTCTCGGCCGCCGACGGATGCGCCTTCTTCGACGAGGACAAGGATTCCCTCAGCCGGCGGATCACCCGCCTGGACACCGGCATGGCCTGGGCCGAAGACCCGCCGTCGCGTACCCGTCACCTGTTCACCAACGTGCGGGTGCTTCCCACCGACACCGCCACCGAGTTCGAGGTCCACGCCAACTTCCTGCTCTACCGCACCCGCCTCGAGCACGACGTCGAGTTCTTCGTCGGGCAGCGGCGGGACGTGCTGCGCCGGGTCGACGAGGGCGTCGGCTGGCAGATCGCCCGGCGAACGGTGATCCTCGACCAGTCCACGCTCAACGCCAAGAACCTGTCGATGTTCTTCTGATGAGCTTCGAGGCCTTTGTCAACGGCATCGCGGTGGGCGGCGTGGCCGCCCTCCTGGCCGTTGGCATCAGCCAGATCTTCAGCGTGACCGGCGTGCTCAACTTCGCCCACGCCGGCTTCGCCATGCTGGCGGCCTACCTCTACGCCTGGCTGGCCGTCGACCAGGGCTGGGGGGTGTGGCCGGCGGCGCTCGGCGCGGTGGCGGTGGTGTCCCTCCTCGGCACCCTGGCCGAGGCGGTGGTGCTGCGCCGGCTGGCGGCCGCCCCCTTCACCACCAAGGTGATCGTGACCCTCGGCCTCTACGTCCTCATGCAGGGCATTGCCCTCCAGCTCTTCGGCTTCAACCCGAGGGTCGCACCCCTGCTCTTCTCCGGAGGGGTCGAGATCGGCGACACGGTGGTGGCCCACCAGCAGTTCGCCATCCTGGCCGCCGCCGTCGGCCTGGTGGCCGGGCTGGGGGCCTTCCTCCGCGCCACCCGCCTGGGGCTCGCCACCCGGGCCTGCGCCCAGGACCGCGAGGTGGCGGGCATGGTGGGCATCCCCACCCGGTCGGTGTCCTCGGTGAACTGGACGATCGGGGCGTTCATGGCCGGCGTGGCGGGGGTGCTGATCGCCCCGCTGGCCGTCTTCACCATCGAGTCGTTCTCCATCTACCTGGTGACGGGCATCGGGGCCGCCCTCTTCGGCGGCCTGACCGGGCTGGCCGGTGCCTTCGCCGGCGGCCTCATCCTCGGGGTGGCCCAGAACTTCGCCATCGCCAACTCGGAGCAGCCCGGTATCTACGCCCTGGCCATCTTCGTGGCCATCGCCGGCCTGCTGCTCCTGCGCCGGCGCTGGCCCAAGGAGCTGTTGGGGCAGGCCATCGTCGCCGGCGGCGGCTGGCGGGGCAGTGTGGGTTGGGCGCCGGCCCGGATCGCCCTCCTGGGGGCGTGGGGTCTCCTCCTGTTCAATGCCATCCGCGTGCCGTTCTGGGCCTTCACCGGGTCCCTCGTCCTCGTCTACGTGCTGGTGGCACTGTCGATCGTGGTCTCGGGCGGGTGGACGGGACAGCTCAGCCTGGGTCACGGGGCACTGGTGGGTGTGGGCGTGTTCACCATGCTGGCTCTGCGTAACGACCATGGCATCGGCTTCGGCGTCGCCCTGGCCGTCACGCTGGCGGCGGGGGTCGCCGCCGGCGCCCTCTATGGCGTCCTCTCCCTACGGCTGGGCTCCACCCAGGTCGCCATCGCCACCCTCGCCTTCGCCCTGATGGCCTCGGAGTGGCTCTTCCCGAAGGGTCTCGGGGCCTCGGAGTTCATGCCCGTCCCGGGGTTCCTGGCCTCGGACCGCAAGCTCTTCGCCGGGATGGTGCTCGCCGTCGCCGGTTGCACCCTCCTGCTGGCCCGTCTCCGCAACAGCCCCTGGGGGCTCTCCTTCCTGGCCACCCGGGACGCGCCGGACATGGCCGTCCACTTCGCGGTTCCGGTCCACGCGGCGAGGGTGTGGGCCTTCGCCATCTCCGGTGGCATCGCCGCCCTCGCCGGAGTGGGCTTCGCCCTCCTCACCAGCGTGGTGACGCCCCTGTCGGTGGGTGTCCCGATGTCCATCAACGTGCTCGTCTTCACGGTGGTGGGCGGCCTGGGCAGCCTGGTCGGCCCGTTCATCGGGCCGCTGATCTTCATCGCCCTGCCCCAGGTGCTCAAGACCTCCCAGACCACGGCCACCGCATTTCCCCAGATCGCCGCCGGCCTTCTGGTGGTGCTCGTCCTCCTGCTCCGGCCCGACGGCGTGGGAAGCCTGCTCAAGCGCCCGGTGCGTTCCGCCGGTGCGCCCGTCTCCGGCCAACACCGCCTCCCCATCACCGCCTGGCTGTCGGGTCGCCGGGCCGGTGTCGCCAGCAGCAACGGGCACCAGCCAGTGCCCGACATGGTTCTCGACAAGGGGGGAATGCAATGACTCTGCGGCTTCGCCTGGCACTCCTGACGGCCGGCCTCGCGATCGGACTGGTGCCACCGGTGCCGGCCGGAGCGGTCGAAATCCGGCTCGCCGTCTTCGACGCCTACGCCGCCTCGCACTCCATCTTCATGCAGCCGAGGGCGAACTCGGTCTTCGGCCTGCCCTTCGACCAGTACATGGGAGCGACGCACGCCGAGATGAATTCGCAGCCCCGCTCCCAGGGCTACGCCGCCACCTACGGCGTGCCCCTGGCCCAGAACGCCCGGGGGGTGGGCATCCCCGTCGACTACTACGGGCAGTGCTACGCCAACTACCCCGGTGAGCCGACGGCCGACTGTGGCCTGCCCTTCACGCCCACCCCCGGGCCCCGTTCCCCCGAGGGGTCGCCCATCGGCGGCGGCGGGTTCCTGGCCCGCGCCGAAGCCAGCGGCGACAGCCTGGATCCGCAGACCACGAAGGCCTCGGGTGTCACCGAAGGCGGCGGCATGGGCATCGCCGATGTGCTGCGCATCGGCTACAGCCGCTCGATGTCCCGGAGCTTCATCGAGAACGGAG
>JBOGFO010000773.1:0-3020 GCA_050743445.1 Acidimicrobiia bacterium | reverse complement strand
GGACGAGGCCCGCCGCCTCTTCGAGGAAGGGCAGGCTCAGGCCGGGCGCCTCGGTCAAGCGGACCTCCGGGCGATGTTGGTCTTCGCGTTCGCGTCGGTGACCATGCTGGGCGGCGATCTCCGTGGCGGCCTCGCCCGCTACCTGGAAGCTGCCCACATCGGGGAGGAGGTGGGCGACCCAGGGCTGCGAGCGGTGCTGGCGATGGGACCGGCTCTCATGCAGACCCTCGTGGGGCCCCTCGGCGAAGGGCTCTCCTGGGTTGATCGAGGAATTGCGGCCTGCGAAGGCGACCTCGAACGAGGAGTGCCGATCACCGGGTACAGCCCGCTGGTACGGCTGATCAATTTCCGATGCGACATTGCGCTACGGATGGGGCGCCTCGCCGATGCGAGGACCGACGCCGCCCGAGCCCTCAGGGCGGCCCGGGAGCGCGCCGAGCCAGAGCTCCTCGCCTGGGCCCTCGGAAGCTCTTCCGTTCTGAACTGGATGACCGGAGGGGAGGACGACCAGCTCGCCGTGGCCGCCGACGCCGTCAAGATCGGGGAAGACACCGGCAACGCCCTGTCCCTCGTCTATGGATTGGCGGCCCTTGCGCTGGCCCACCTCGCCCTCGGGCAGCCGGCCGAGGCGATATCTGCGGCCGAACGGGCTCTGACCGAGGCGCGGTCGCGCCGGAGCGTGTTGTTGTTCGAGGCCGAAATCCTGGCTTGGCTGGCGGAAGCCCGCCTCCGTGCCGGCGACCCGGCCGGTGCCGCCACCGCCGCCGAGGAGGCGGTGACGGTCGCTCGCCGACAGGGCGCCCGGGTCGCCGAGTGCCAAGCCCTCCTGACCCGGGCCCGGGTGGCAAGGGCAACCGAGAGTGGGAACTTCGAAGAAGCCGTGTTCGCCGACCTCACTTCTGCCCACACCCTGGTTCGGGAGACCGGCGCCCTGACCTACGAGGCGTTCATCCGAGAAGAACTCGGTCGCCTTCACATGGACGAGTCGGAGCTGGCCGAAGCGCTCCATCTGTACAGGTCGATCGGAGCCACCGGCCACGCCAGCCGACTGGACGCCGAACTGGCCTCGTCAAAGCGAACCTGAACGCCCTACCTCGCACTCCTTCGCTCGACGTGGTGGGGTCACGAGTACGGATCAGCCCTCGACACAGAACAGCGGCCACTGACCTTCCAGGCCCTTCAGGTGGTGGACGCCGCGATCGGATGTCCGCAAGCCCGAGCCGGAGAGGCGTCTCCCAGTTCCTCGGCCTGCCGGGTGGAGCCGACGATGTCGGTAGAGGACGGTGGCCAGGATGCGCTGGGACGCAGTCGTTCGGCTCCCCGCCGCCGCTCGGCCAGCACCGACGTCTGGTGGCCAAGTCCAACCGGGTTCCCGTCGGGGTCGGTCACCTCGACCGAGCTGATGAGGAGCTTCTCGCCGGTGTGGACGAGGCGGCCCCGGACCACGAGATCACCGCCCTTGGGGGCGACGGGCCGCAGGAAGCTGATCGTCTGGTCGAGGGCACCGACCCGCCGTTCCGAAGGGCACACGGTCCAGGCCGCGCCGCTCGTCCCCAACTGGGCGATGCTGAACAGCACCCCGGGGGCAACGTGTCTCGTCCGACTGCACAGCCAATCGCTGGCCTCCAGCGTGAGCGTGACGAAGCCTTGTTCGATCTCGACCCACCGCACACCAAGGAGGTCGTAGAGGGGCGCGACGAGTTCGCCGGTGGCGTTCATCCGGAGAACCTCGAGCCCTCCCACCTCATTCAGCAGAGTCCATGGGAAATCTCCGGGGTAGGGACGCAGATGGGGATCGGGAGTCGGGTACGTAGGCTCTTCGTGGACCTCGTCGGGGCCACGCGGGTGAGCCGAGATGTCGACCGGCGACATCAGCAGCGAACCCGTGGCGTGGAGTACGGCACGGCCCAGGGTGTCCTCCACGATCGCCTCGGCCAAGGTGAACGTCCGCACCGAGTGCACCACGGTGGCCCGGGCCACGTACGCCTCGTCCTGGAGGCTCGGGGCGCGCAGATAGTTCACCGACAGCGTGGCCGTCGTGACCTCAGTGGCCGGCGGGGCGGCCGTCAGCGCCACCATCGCCAACGCCTCGGCGGCGACGATCCTGACCTCCAGGGTGCCGTCGGCGTGCTGGAGCCACGGACTGGCCGGCATGTTCAGCGTGGCACTGCCGGAACTCACCTGGGTCAGGCGATAGCCGACCAGATGACTGAGCGGCGACCGAGGCACGAGGCCCCGGAGTTCGGCCCGCGCCTGCTCGATCCCTGGCAACGTCAGGATGCCCGGATCGGGAAAGCCACCCCGCTGCGGCTCACGCAACGTGGCGAATCCTGAGCTCGGTCATGGAGCTGGGCGTTCCGGCTCCCGCTCCTTCAGGAGCGCCACGGCTTGTCGTTCTACCGAGGCCAGGCCCAGCGTGCGAGCCGACCCGAGGTACTGCCCGAGCAGCTTTCGACACTGGTCGCCGTCGCCGGTCGCCCCTCGGTGGCTTGCCATCCGGGCCCATTCCAGGCGGGTGCGCGCCAGCCATGGCGCCGCAGCAATGCGCTCGTGCGTCACCTCGGCAGCGGCGAAATGGGCCTCAGCCGAGTCGAAGTCTCCGACGGCAGTGGCGAGCAACCCGAGTTAGTGGGTGACGGCACCGATCATCATGTGGGCGCACACCGCCAGGTGATTCCTGAAGGGGGTCAGCAATTCGGTGAGGACGGCACAGCTCTCGGCGTCAGCGACACGAGCGGTCACCGTCGCGGTCGGGGTGATGCCGGAGAGCCACAGGTGGTCGAAGCCGAGGTGGGCGAAGCCGGATTCCGCCAGCCGCTCAAGGCACCGGCGGGCTTCCGGGAACTGTCCCGTCTCGGAGTAGAGCAGTGCCAACCACGATTCGAGGAAGGTGGCGCCGCGATGATTGGCCAGCGTGTCGAGCAGGAGGGAAACGACGTCCTGGTCGAGGCGCCCCTGCTCGAAGCGGATCCAGAAGGTGTTGAGAGCGAAGAAGAGATCGGCGTCGGGTTGGCCGGAAG
>JBOGFO010000772.1:0-2507 GCA_050743445.1 Acidimicrobiia bacterium | reverse complement strand
GGTCAGGAACGCCGCCACCGTGGTGCGGCTTCGTGGCGTTCCTCGCCAACACACGCCCGTCCGTCAGGAACGCCGCCACCGTTCGGCGGCTTTCGTGGCGTTCCTCGCCAACACACGCTCGTTGGTCAGGAACGCCGCCACGAACCGGGGGAGCCCGCCGTTCCGAGGTGAACCCGCCGCTCAGCCCACCCACAACCCCTTCATCGCCGCCCTTGACTCAGGCCCCCTCGCCGCCGGCGTAGAGGGCGTCGATCACCTCGGCGTACTTGGCGGCGATGGGCTTGCGCTTGAGCTTCATCGTCGGGGTGACGTCTCCCCCCGGTTCCCAGTCGACGGGGAGGATGGCGAAGCGCTTGATCTCTTCGATGCGGGACAGCTGGGCGTTGGCCTCGGCCACGGCGGACTCGACGATGGCCAGCACGCCCGGGTCGGTGCACAGGTCGGCCGGCGAGGCGCTCGGGAGGTCCCGTCCGGCGGCGTAGGCGGCACAGGCATCGGGGTCGAGGACGATGAGGGCCACGTTGTAGAACCGGCGATCGCCGATGGCCACGGCCTGGCCGATGAGGAGGCTGGCCGACTTGAGCTTGGACTCGATGTTGACGGGCGACATGTTCTTGCCGCCCGAGTTGATGATGAGCTCCTTCTTGCGGTCGACGATGCTGTAGTAGCCGTCGGCGTCGACGGCGCCGATGTCACCGGTGTGGAGCCAGCCGTCGGGATCGATGGTCTCCGCCGTCCGCGCCGGGTCGTGACGGTAGCCCCGCATGATGCCGGGGCCCCGGGCCAGGATCTCGGCGTCGGGGGCCAAGCACAGCTCGTAGCCGGGCATCACGACTCCGACCGTCCCGAGCCGCTCCCGGCCGAGAGGGTTGCACGTGACGATCCCGAGCTCGGACATCCCCCACACCTCGCGGATGACCAGCCCGATGGCGCCGAAGAACTCGAGCACCGCCAGCGAGATGGGTGCCGCCCCCACGGCCGACCAGCGGACCTCGTCGAGACCGAGCTGGGCCCGCAGCTTGGAGAGGACGGCGGCGTCGGCGTGGGCGTAGACGGCCAGCAGGGCTTCGTCCGGGCCCGGACCCTGCCCCCGGTTGGCCGCCTGCTGCGGAAATTTCTCCGGGAAATCGCTCAAGTCGCGCCCCGAACCTGCCGATACCGATAACGGCGCCGTCTGCCCAACTCCCCGTCCCGCGATGAGGGGGTGGGCCCGCGTCGGGAGATGCCGAAAGGCGCGGTGAAGGGGGCGGGTGTTGCTTGAGCGGCGTCGTGTGGTTGACGTTGCATGTTCCCGGGGAAAGTGCACGTCCCACGTGCAATTCCCCCGGGAGGCACCCGCCGGGCGCCGGAACCCGCAGGCCCGGCACCCCCCACCCCTCACTGCGCCTTTCGCCTTCCCCCGGCGGCGCCGGCCCGAACCGTCCCGCGTTAGCCAAACCCACACCTGATGTGGGTTTCGCTAACGCGCGATGCCGGCCCGAACCTCGTCTCGCGTTAGCGAAAGGCCGTTCCCACCGGCACTTGGCTAACGCGCGACGGGCTGGGGGGTGGGGTGGCTAGACGTTGCGGCGGTAACGGCCGCCGACCTCGAACAGCGCGGTGGTGATCTCGCCGAGGGAGCAGCAGCGGACGGCGTCCATGAGGACGGCGAACACGTTGCCGCTTTCGAGGGCAGTCTCCCGCAGGCGGGCCAGCATGGCCGGGCGCTCGGCGGCGTGGAGGGTCTGGAAGTCCCGCAGGCGGGTGAGCTGGGACTGCTTCTCGTCCTCGCTGGCCCGGGTCAGGGCCAGGTCCTCGGGCACGTCGGAGCCCTTGGGGTTGCGGAAGGTGTTGACGCCGATGATGGGCAGCGAGCCGTCGTGCTTGCGGCTCTCGTAGAGCATCGACTCGTCCTGGATCTTGCCCCGCTGGTAGCCCAGCTCCATGGCGCCGAGGACGCCGCCCCGGTCGGAGAGGCGGTCGAACTCGGAGAGCACGGCCTCCTCCACCAGGTCGGTCAGCTCGTCGATGATGAACGACCCCTGGAGCGGGTTCTCGTTGAGGGCCAGGCCCCACTCCTTGTTGATGATGAGCTGGATGGCCATGGCCCGGCGCACCGAGTCCTCCGACGGCGTCGTGACGGCCTCGTCGAAGGCGTTGGTGTGCAGGGAATTGCAGTTGTCGTAGATGGCGATCAGGGCCTGGAGGGTGGTGCGGATGTCGTTGAAGTCCATCTCCTGGGCGTGGAGCGACCGGCCCGACGTCTGCACGTGGTACTTGAGCTTCTGGGACCGGGCGTTGGCGCCGTAGCGCTCCCGCATGGCCACGGCCCAGATGCGCCGGGCCACCCGGCCGATGACCGAGTACTCCGGGTCCATCCCGTTGGAGAAGAAGAACGAGAGGTTGGGGGCGAACTCGTCGACGTCCATGCCCCGGGCCAGGTACGACTCGACGTAGGTGAAGCCGTTGGCCAGGGTGAAGGCCAGCTGGGAGATGGGGTTCGCGCCCGCCTCGGCGATGTGGTAGCC
>JBOGFO010000771.1:0-3177 GCA_050743445.1 Acidimicrobiia bacterium | reverse complement strand
TCGACCCCTCCGGCCGGCTCCCCGATCCGACCGGTCCGACCGCCGCGGCCAAGACGATGCTCGACCAACTGACCTGGTGGGCCAGTGCCCTGCGCACGGCCCGGCTCGACCACCCCTACGCGGCCTGATCACCAAGGAGACCGACGTGACCGTCCAGCTCAACCACACCGTCATCCCGGCCCGGGACAAGAAGGAGTCCGCCGCTTTCCTGGCCGAGGTGCTCGGGCTCGCCGAGCCGTTCCCCTTCGGCCCGTTCATGGCCGTCCAGGTCGAGTCCCTCACGCTCGACTACGTCGATGCCGGCGACGGGGAGATCGAGCCCCGCCACTACGCCTTCCTGGTCGGGGAGGACGACTTCGACGAGATCTTCGGCCGGCTCCAGGCGCGGGGCGTCCCCTACTGGGCCGACCCCCACGCCAGCCGGCCCCAGGAGATCAACACCAACGACGGCGGGCGGGGCTGCTACTTCCCGGACCCGAGCGGGCACTGGCTCGAGATCCTCACCCGGCCGTACGGCAGCGGGGCCTGAGCGCTCAGACGGCGGCTTCGACGCCGATGAGGGCCTCGATGCGGTCAGCGGCCCGGGCGGCGCCGTCGGTGGCCCGGAGCCGGGCGCCGATCACCGCCGCCGCCTCGGCGTAGGAGTCGTCGGCGAGCAACGCGGTGATGGCGTCGCGGATCTGCTCGACGGAGGCGTCCTGCGTCACGGCCAGGCCCGCACCCCGCTCGGCCAGAACCTGTCCGATCATCGGCTGGTCGAGCATCGGGTGCTGGGGGACGATGAGCAGCGGCAGGTCGTGGGCGAGCGCCAGCATCGTGGTCGCATGCCCGCCGTGCCCGATCACCAGTGAGACCGTCGGCATGACCTCGGTGTGCGGGACGAAGCCGCGGGCGTCCACGTTCTCCGGCAGGCGCAGCCCGCCGGACACGATGCTCTCGTCGATCGTGGCGATCACGTCGACGGGCATGCCGGCGAGCGCGTCGAGGATGTTCTGTGTCGACTCCTGCTGGCCGGGGAACCACACCGTGCTGAGGCTGAGCAGCACCCGCCGGCGGTCGTGGCGGGGGGCCGGGCTGACGGGCACCTGGGCGACGCCGATCCAGTGGACGTTGGCGGGGATCGGATCGGCGGCCGGGTCGAGCTCATGGTCGCTGGTCACGAGGACCTCGGTGGCAGCGTCCCACAGCGGCGCCGGGGCGCGGCCGTGGGGAGCGCCGAGCTCCGTGGCCGGGCTGTGGGGGAAGGCCTGTCCGAAGAAGGCGTAGATGCTGTGGACGAGTGCCACCGTGGGGAGTCCGCTGGCCTCGGCGGCCTGTAGGGGGCCGAGCATGAGGCAGTCGACGACGACGGCGTCGGCCGGGGCGCCGGCGATCGCCTCCTCGAGGTCGCGCCCGGCACCGCCGTCGGTGAAGGTGAGGAACACGTCCACCGGATCGCGGGGCTCGACGCGTGACCAGGGCACGGCCTGGCGGTAGGGGGTGAAGGCGAAGCCGGCGGCGGTGATCGCCGCCTCCTGGCCGGCGTGGCCGAGGAACCGGACGTCGTGACCGCGTCCCCGCAGCGAGGCGGCGATGGCGAGCATCGGGGGCCCGTTGCCGCCCCCGTCCCAGGTGACCATCAGCAGACGCGACATCTCAGCTCTCCTCTCCTACCAGGCGGCAGATCATGGTGTGCATGCGTTCCTCGGTCCGCGCCCGGCTGAGGCCGGCGTCGCGGCGCAGGAGCTTCCACGTGTAGACGTCGGTGGCCACCGCCAGCAGGTCCTCCAGCAACTTGGCGTCGGTGGCCGCCGCCAGCTGGGGTCCGAAGACCTCCCGCACCCAGGCCCGGTGCAGGCGGCGGCCCTGCGCCACGTGCGCGGCGATGCGGGTGTCGACGCTCTCCTCCTCGAGCATGCGCATCACGCGGTCGCCGCGCCGCTCGTAGTGGGCCACGATCGTCTGGGCGGCGCGGGCGGTGTCGCCGACCGGCGTCTCGCGTTCTTCGAGGACCTGCTCGCGCAGGAACACCAGCAGCGCCTCGAAGAGGCCACCCCGGCTCCCGAAGTGGCGCAGGATGGTGCGGACCGTCACGCCGGCCCGTTCGGCGACGTCGGCCAGGCCGATGGCGATGGTGAGCTTCTCCTCGGACAGCTCCGCCGCCGCGTCGAGGATCTGCTCCCGGGTCTGGGCCACCCCATCGGCCCGGGCCCGCATCGTGTAGGTGCGCTCCGTCTTCATGTCACTTACAGTAGACACCAAATCAGATATTGGTGTCAACAAGAAGTGACGTCAATTCACAGGTTCGTCCAATTCAGGCGACGCCGGTGTCATCCACAGGTGGGCGGCGGCCAGCGCCCGCCACGGCCGCCACCGGTCGGCCAGGTCGGCCAGCGCATCGCCGGGGGCGAGCCGAGCCGCGGCCCGGCGTAGCCCGAGATCGGTGTCGGGGAAGGCGTCGGGCTCGCCCATGCGCAGGGCCAGGTACTGCGCCGTCCACGGCCCGAGGCCGGGGAGGGCGGTGACCGAGGCCACGAACCGGTCGAGGGAGAGGCTGCGGTCGAGGCGGATGTCGTCGCCGGCCACGGCGGCGGCGAAGGCGCGCACGGCCTGCGCCCGGGCCGGGGTCAGGCCGATGCCGTCGAGGTCGGCCGTGGCCAGCACCTCGGGCGCCGGGAACGTGTGCGACAGCCCCATCGGGCCGAGGCCGCCCACCGGCGTGCCCAGCCGTTCGACGAGGCGCCCGGCCAAGGTGGTGGCCCCGGCCACCGACACCTGCTGGCCGAGGATGGCCCGCACGCCCGTCTCGAACGGGTCCCATGTGCCCGGCACCCTCAGGCCGGGCCGGGCGGCCAGGAGGGGACCGATGACGGGATCGGCGCCCAGGTGCCGGGCGGGCTCGTCGGGATCGGCGTCGAGGCCGGCGATCCGGCGGGCCCGCTCGGCGATGTGGATGAGGCCCTCCCAGTGCGGCAGGTGGGCCCGCAGCACCAGGTGGTCCGGTCCGTCGGGGAGCAACTCGATGCCGCCCGAGTCGTCGTCGACGGTGATGGTGCGCCGGTAGGTGGAACCGTCGACCGACTCCACCCCGGGGATGGCCCGGGGGGCGAAATAGGCGAGCAGGGCGTCCCAGTCGAGCGGAGGGGCGAAGGGCAGGCGCAGGCAGAGGCCGCCGTCGGCGGCGAGGCGGTCCGACGC
>JBOGFO010000770.1:0-12418 GCA_050743445.1 Acidimicrobiia bacterium | reverse complement strand
GGCACGGACCCCGCCGTGGGCACCGATGCCGTCCGGCGCCTGGTGCCCCTCCTCGCCGGCCGGGGGGTGGCCGGGTGCCTGGGGGAGGCCGACGTGGCCGGCGCCCGTGCCTACTGCGAGGCCGGCGCCGCCATGATCCTGGTGATCCGTCCCGACCGCTCCGCCGCCGGGCGGTTCCGCACCCTCGCCAACGCCTGCGGCTTCTACGGGTGCCTGGCCATCCTGGTCGATCCCGACCTCGACGGCGCCGCCGCCGTGGCCGCCGAGCTCGGACTCCACGGCGCGGTGGTGCCGGCCCCCACGGGGGACGAACCCGGTGTGGTGGGAGGCGGCGTCTCGGCCATCCTGGAGACGGCCGCGCCGCGGTCCGGGTCGCGGTTCTTCTGGTCGTTCCCCGGCGAGGTCCCGCTCGACGCGGGCCCCGAAGCTCTCGCCGCCCTTGGTGGCCGCCTTACCGGCGGTTGATCACTACGCCGGCGGGACGCAGGCCACCATCCCCATCGAACCCAGGCACACCCGGCTGCCGTTGTCATCGTCGGCCGTCACAGAGGTGGCGCCTACCAGCGCCACGGCCACCACGAGGCCGGCGAGCAAGCGGCGTACGAAATCGTTCACGCTCGCCTCCTTTTTCGGTAAGCGAATCCTACCCCAGAGACCTCAATTTGCACATCCGTCCCACCAACAGTTCACCTGTGGTCGCGGAATCAGGCCTCGTAGGCCTTGTGGACGTACTGGGTCTTGAGTGAGGTGCGGGGCAGGGCGCCCTCGGGAATCAAGCGGATCTCAGCCGTGAAGTTGAGGCGGCTCCTGACCGCCGCCGCCACCTCGCCGGCCAGGGCCTCGTGGACGCCGGCCGGCACCGCGGCCGCCACTTCCACCTCCACCGGGAGCGGCGGGGTGACGAGGGGGCCGGGTCGCTCGAGCACGATGCGGATGTGCCCGGTGGTCCGGGGCACGAAGGAGGCGACGACGTCGCGCACGGCCGACGGGAAGACGTTGATGCCCCGCACCAGCAGCATGTCGTCCGTCCGCCCCAGGGTGGCGATGCGGGGGGCGGTGCGACCGGAGGGCGTCTCCCCCATCATCACGAGCACGTGGTCGTGGCTCCGGAACCGCACCAGGGGGGTGGCCTCCCGCACCACCGCCGTGTACACGAGCTCGCCCTCGGCCCCGTCTCCGAAGGGCTTCGGCTCCCCGGTCTCGTGGTCGATGAGCTCGAGGTGCACCTCGGCCTGGCCGCAGAAGTGCATGCCGGCCTCGTCGTCGGACTCCGCCCAGCACACGCCGGCGATCTCCCCCATCCCCATGACGTCGCGTACCGGGCAGCCCCACACCTCCGTGATCTGTGCCCGCACCGCCGGGATCTGGCCGCCGGGCTCGCCCCCCACCATGAGCCGGCGGAGCCCGAGGGCGGCCGCCTCGATGCCCAGGACGTCCGACACCAGCTCCCCCAGGTAGCCGGCGAAGGAGGGCGTGGCTCCCATGATGGTGGTGCCCAGCGCCCGGACCAGCTCCAGGGTCCGCTCGGTCCCCGCCGTCGCCCCGATGGGCAGGGCGCAGGCACCGATCGACGACGCCGCCGAGATGGCGGGAACACCGCCCACGAACATGGCCAGGTTGCCGAGCCCGGCGAACGTGTCGCCGGGCCGCATGCCCATGGTCCAGAAGGTCCGTCCCATCACCCGGTCCCAGGTGGCCAGGTCGGCGGCGGTGAGGGCGAAGAACGTCGGCACACCGGTGGTGCCCGACGAGGCGTAGACCCTGACCACCTCGTCCCGGTCGACGCACAGGTGGCCGCCCAGCGGCGGGTCCTCGGCCTGGCTGACCCGCTCCTCGTCCTTCTCGAAGAAGGGGATGCGGGCCAGGTCGTCGGGAGTCCGGATGTCACCGGGCTTGACCCCGGCCTCGTCCAGCTTGCGCCGGTAGTGGTCCGAGACGTTGTAGACCCGCTCGATCTGGCGGCGCGCCTTCTCGAACGTGAGCGCCTGCACCTCGTCCCAGGGCCGGGTCTCCAGCTCCTCGTCGAAGTAGGCGCCGGCGGGCACGGCTCAGGTCCCCTTCCGGGGGAGCTCGGCCGTGGCCACACCCTTGGCCGTCACCTCGCCCCGCTGGTTGGTGGCCTCCACCTCGCACTCCACCAGGCCCACACCGCTTTCCTCGGGGACACCCCGGGCCCCACTTCCCTCGGGGACACCCCGGGCCCCGGGCTCGACCCAGGTCCGGGTCACCCGGCCGGAGCACCGGGTCAGGTCCCCTACCAGGTTGTGCCGGCGCACCTGGGCGTTGAGCCGGCGCAGGAAGCCGTCGTCGCCGATCCAGTTGGTCATCAGGTGGCCCAGCCACGAGATCCGCTCCGGGCCGTAGTCGTATGCCCCCGGGACGCCCACCCGGGCGGCCAGGTCGGGGTCCCAGTGCACCCGCTCCGGCGGCTCGGGGGCGGAGTTGGCGTTGGGGATGGCCAGGGCGGGATGCCGGTCGAACATGTCGAAGGCGAGGCCGTGGGCCCGGATGTACAGCCCACCCCAGCCCTGGTCGAAGGCGATGATCGACGTCACCGTGAGCGGGCCCTTCAGGATGGTGGGCAGCTCGTCCCCGACGGCCACGTCCTCGAACCAGCGGGGTTCGGCACCCCGGATCTCCTCGGCCGCGTACTCGGCGGCGATGGCGGCGATCTCATCCTCCGAGTAGCTGGCCGGCTCCACCTTCTCGTACTTGGCCCGGTCCCGGGCGGCGTCGCGCTGGGTCCGGAAGCACCACGAGTCGGCCTCGCAGACCACGTCCCCGGACTCGTCGCTGAAGACCACCCGGTAGATCTGCTGGATGGCCCGGACGGAGAACTCGCTCGGCCGGTCGACGAGCTCGGCCAGATGAGCCCGGGCGGTGACGCGGGCTCCGGCGCGCACCGGTGCCCGCCAGCGGAAGTCGGTGCCCGCGAACATGGCGTGGATGCCGGGCAGGCCGCCGACATAGCCCGAGCAGATCCGGTCGAAGGCGTAGAGGATGGTGGGCGGAGCCACGATGGCGCCCCACCGGCTGCCGGCGGCTTGGGCCTCGTCCCGCCACAGGGGATTGCGGTCACCGATCCCGTCGGCCCAATGCCGGATAGCGTCGCGGTTCGCCTCCGTCAGATAGGGGTCCGGCCCGCTGACCTCGACCCCGATCCGGGAGCGCAGCTCGGCCAGCGCCTCATCGGTGATGACCGGAAAATCAGATACCAGCGCCATACGGCCCCCTCGTGCTGTCCAGTTCAGTATCTTACGTAGACGTCAAGTTTGCGCTCTCACCAGGAGGACGCCGCCATGCCCACCTACGCCAGCCCGGAATGGCTCGCTGCCGTCCAGGAGCACCTGAATGCCGACCCCGGCGTCGAGGCCCGGGCCAAGAGCCTCGCCGCCGATCTGCAGTACGTGATCCAGGCCGAACCCGACAAGGGCTTTCCCGAGACCCGCGAGATCGGATGGCGGATGGAGGGAGGGCGCTGCGTGGAGACCTGGGACGGAATGCGGGCCGCCGACTTCGTCATGGTCGCCCCCTACTCCGTGTTCAAGCGGGTCAACACCGGGGAGGCGTCGGCCGCCGACGTCATGATGAAGGGCGAGCTCCAGATCCAGGGCGAGCTCTCCGAGCTGATGGCGAACATGGGCGCCCTCGGTGCCATGCAGACCGTCCTCGAGACCATGCACAAGGACGGTGTCACGGAGTGGCCCGGCTGATCCCGCCGGCCCCGGATGCTCACGCGACGGGGTATTAACTTCACGCTGCGCGGCACAAATCGCCCAAACCAGGTAGAATATGGACGTCCCCGGATCAAGGGGATGCGTCACGACTGGGGGGTGGCGGGGGATGCAGATCACACTTTCGTGCCGGCGGCGCGCCGGAATGTTCGCACTCATCATGGCTGCGGCGGCTGGCACAGGTCCGGCCAGCGCCCAGACTTCTGTGATGAACACGCACCGCATGACGTGGGGGACGGCACCGTCCGGAGACCACGCCGGCCGGGTCGTGGCCATGCTGGAAGCCGGTCCGCTCATGTACGTGGCCGGGGAGTTCAGCGGCCTGGTGTCGGCATCGGGTGGCCCTCCCCTGCCCCGGCCCTATCTCGCCGCCATCGACGTCGCCAGCGGCCAGCCCGTGTCCTTCGACGCCCACATGGGCGGCCCGGTGCGGGCGCTGGCCATGTCCGCCGACGGGAAGCGCCTCTACGTGGGGGGCGAGTTCGAACAGGCCGGCGGGGGCGCGGCGCACCACCTGGCCGCCCTCGATCCCGCCACCGGAGCCCTCGACCCGACCTTCGCTCCGCCCCGCTTCAACTCCGGGATCTGGACCCTTCTCGCCGCCGGCGACCGCCTCTACGTGGGCGGGAACTTCACCCAGGCCATGGCCAACGGCAAGGCCTCGCCGCGACCCCAGCTGGCCGCGCTCCGCGCCGGCAATGGTGCCCTCCTGAACTGGAAGCCGCCGGTCAACGCCGGTGGGGAGTTCTTCGGCCCGGCCGGAGGCGAGACCTCGACCGGTGACGGCCTCGTGCACGACCTCGCCCTGTCGGGTGACGGCACCCAGCTCTACGTGGGCGGCACGTTCCTCAACTTCGGAGGGCGCAAGGGACTCGTCAGCCTCAACACGGCGACGGGCAGGGCCACGGCCTGGCAGCCCGACATGGACCGGCCCGTGTTCGGCGTCGACGTCTGGCCCGCCGACAACCACCGGCTCTTCGCCGCCACCGGAGGCCGGGGCGGAGCCCTGAAAGCCTTCGACCCAAAGGGCGGCGCCACCGCCCCCATCTGGGAGGTCAAGACGGACGGCGACAACCGCGACGTCCTGGCCTCGGCCACCACCGTCTACCTCCTCGGCCACTTCGACTTCATCGTCCCGCCCCAGTCCACCTGCACCCGGGGATGCCCGGGCGGCCCCGAGCGCCGCCGGCTGGCCGCCTTCGAGGCCGCCAGCGGCCAACTCGACGTCTGGAGTCCCGTGGCCAACACCGCCACCGGACCCTATGTCGGGGCGATCGGAGCCAACCACCTGTGGGTGGGTGGGGAGTTCACGATGATCAACCGGGTGTCACAACCGGGCGTGGCCCAGTTCCCCGGCGTGCCCTAGAAGGCGCAATGAAGGGTGGGCGGGGAGCTGGCTGGTTGCCCGGAACCACGGAGCGGTGCAGCAGGAAGAGCACCACCCAGGTGCTTTTCCTGCTGCAGCGAGTAGCTAGTGCGCGTCGGTGACCTCGAGGTCCATGAGCATGCCGAGGTCCCGGTGGCTCTGGCCGTCGGCGGTCTCGAGGATGCACTGGAGCGTGTACATCCCGGGCTCCAGCTCGATGGCGGCCGAGCCTTCCTCGCCGGGAGGCATGGCCTCCACCTCGCCCAGGGGGTCACCGTTGGCGTCGAGGACCTCGAGCTCGTGGTCCTCGGTGCCGTTGTTGACCGCCTTGAAGAACACGGTGTGGCCCTCGACTTCGGCCGGACCCTCGAAGCGGTAGTCGAGCAGCTCGTACTCGAGGACGGCGTCGGCGTCACCCTCTTCGAAGGCCGGAGCCTCCTCGCCCATCGTCGTCGACGTGGTGGGCTCGTCGCCCATGGTCGACGACGTGGTGGCCGCCATGGATGACGACGTGGTGGCGGCGACGCCTCCTTGGGACAGTTCGTCGGCGCCTCCACAGGCGGCGGTGGCCAGCGCGCCAACGAGGACGCAAAGGGTCAGGCGATTCCCCATGATCATCTCCCCTCCATCCACCGCCCCCTCAGCGATGGTGCCCGGCACCCTAGTCAGGAAACGTAAGGCACGCCTAATTCTCGGGCGATGATGTTGCGCTGGATCTGGGTGGAGCCGCCGGCGATCTCGTAGAGCTTGGCCTCCCGGTAGAAGCGCTCCATCTCGAACTCCTTGGTGTAGCTGTAGCCGCCCAGGATCTGCATGCCCCGGGTGGCGGTGCGGGTCCCGCACTCGGTGGCGTAGGCCTTGGCCATCGAGGCCTGCTTGGAGCACGGCAGCCCCTCGTCCCGCCGCCAGGCGGCGTCGAAGGTGAGCCAGCGGGCGGCCGCCGTCTCCGTCTCCATCTCCGCCAGCATGTGGCCGATGGCCTGGAAGGTGGCGACCGGCCGGCCGAACTGCTGGCGCTCCAGGGCATAGGCCAGGGCCATGTCCACGCAGCGCTGGGCCAGGCCGACACAGAAGGCGGCGGTGCAGATCCGCTCGACGTCGAGGACCCGGAGGAGGACGTCCCAGCCGCCGTCGACGGCACCGACCACCCGGTCGGCGCTCACGGTCACGTCGGCGATGCCGATCTCGCAGGTCTGGACGGCGTGGTGGCCGAGCTTGGGGATCCCGGTGATGGTGAGCCCCGGGGAGTGGGCGTCGACCAGGAACACCGTCAGCCCCCGGTGGCGGGACTCGGGGGTGCCGGTGCGGGCGGTGAGGACGAGCTCATCGGCCACCGCCGCTCCCGAGGAGAAGATCTTGGCCCCGTTGAGGACGAAGCCGTCCCCGGTGGCGACAGCCCGGGTCCGGGCGGCGGCGGCGTCGGAGCCGGCCTCCGGTTCGGTGAGGGCGAAGGCCATGCGCACGTCGCCGGCGGTGGTACCGGGCAGGAGCCGGGCCTTCTGCTCGGGTGAGCCCGACTCCACCAGCACCTGGTTGCCGAACATGCCCGTCGGGGCGTAGGTCATGACCACCGAGCCGCCGATCCGGCCGACCTCCTCGGAGACGACGGCCATCTCCACGAACCCGCCACCCGACCCGCCGAACTCCTCGGGCACGCCGATCCCGAAGATGCCCTGCTCGGCCATGCGCTTGTGGAGATCGAAGGGGTACTCCTCCTTCGCCTCCAGGGCGTCGAGCCACTCCTTGGGGCAGGAGGCCTCGAGCAGGCCCCGCACGCTGCTCCGGAGGAGCTCCTGCTCGGCATTCAGGGCAAAGTCCATCCGGTTCTCCCCAAGGTGGTCGACATCGTGGCTTGCCGAAGGATGCGCGCATAGCTTACGTTCACGTCAGATTTTTGCACGGGGGTGCACAGCTTGGGCGCGACGGTCAGCATCGACACCGGGGGCACCTTCACCGACGGGTACTTCACCCGCGGCGACCATTCGGCCCGGGTCAAGGTCGAGACCACACCCCACGATGTGACGGAGGGGCTGGCCCGGTGCGTGGCCGACGGAGCCGCCGCCCTCGGCTACCCGGGGGTGCAGGCGCTGCTCCTCGACACCGACGCCTTCCGGTTCTCCTCCACCATCGGCACGAACTCGATCATCCAGCGCAGTGGTCCCAGGGTGGGCTTGATGGTGAGTGCCGGTGCCGCCGGAGCCCTTTACGGCGACGGGCCCTCGCCGCTCTACGACGTGTTCCTCCGGCCCGACCTGGTGGCCGAGATCGCCGATCCGCACGACCAGGCCGAGGTGAAGGCGGCGGTCCGGCGCCTGCTGGTGGGTGGAGCCCGGGTGCTGGTGACGTCGCTGGCCGGCTCCGAGGACGACCCCGGTGGCGAGCAGGCGATCAAGAAGACGGTGTACGGCGAGTACCCGCGCCACTACCTCGGCGCCGTCCCCTGTCTGGTGGCGTCGGACCTGACCCCCCGCCCGGGCGCAGCCCGCCGGACGGCCACGGCCGTGATCGATGCCTACCTCCACCCCGACATGGTCAAGGCCCTCTACAAGGCGGACGAGGATCTCCGGGCCCAGGGCTATCCCCATCCCCTCCTCATCGTCCACGCCTCGGGGGCGGTGGCCCGGGTGGCCAAGACCCGGGCGATCGAGACGTACAGCTCCGGGCCGGTCGGGGGCGTGCACGGCTCCGCCCGGCTGGCCGGCCTCCACGGGCTGGCGGCCGTGGTCAGCATGGACATCGGAGGAACGTCGACCGACGTCTCCTTCATCGCCGGCGGCGAGGTGCCCGCCCAGGCCAACCCCGAGGTGGCGGGCATCGAGGTCCACACCCCCCGGGTGCGGGTCGACGCCGTGGGTGGCGGTGGCGGGTCCATCGCCCGGCGGCGGGAGGACGGGAGCTTCTCCGTGGGGCCCGACTCGGCCGGAGCGGTGCCCGGGCCGGCGTGCTACGGCCTCGGGGGCATGGAGGCGACCGTGACCGACGCCGAAGTCGTGCTCGGCCACCTCGACCCGGCCTGGTTCCTCGGCGGGCGCCGGAAGCTCGACCCCCAACGGGCCCGCGCCGCCATCGAGCGCATCGCCGGTGATGCGCCCGTCGAGGAGGCGGCCTGGGCCGTCCACCGGGGTCTGGTGGACCTGGCCGCCGCCAAGGTGTCGGCCGTGGTGGACCAGTCCTCCGTTCCCTCCGCCGAGGTGGCGCTCTTCGCCTTCGGCGGCGCCGGCGGGTTCGTCGCCGCCGAGGTCGCGGCCGGGAGCGGGCTGGCCCGGGCGTACTCGTTCCTGACCTCGCCGGTGTTCTCGGCCTTCGGGATCGCCGGCATGCCGCTGGGCCACACCTACGAGACGGCGCCGGGCGCGGGCCTGGACGAACGCCTGGCCCGACTGGAGGACCGGGCCGCCCTCGACGTCGCCGGCGAAGGCTTCGACCCGGCGGAGATCACATTCCGGCGCCACGACGAGGCGCAGGCCGTCCGGTTGCACGCCGAGGTGCCCATCGCCAGCGCCCCGCTCGTCCGCCGGCCCGGAGGGGAACCGGCCGACGAGGCCCGCAAGGGCATCCGGGAGATCTGGCGGCCGGGGGGATGGGTGACCGCGCCGGTCTACGACCGGGAGCGCCTCGGCCCGGGGATCAGCCTGTCCGGTCCCGCCCTGGTCGACGGAGTGGACACGACCGTCGTGGTGCCGGAGGGCTTCACGCTCTCCATCGACGATTACGCCACGCTCGTGCTGGAGGTCAGCGCGTGAGCCAGAAGGTCCGCATTACCGAGTACCTCGACATCGACCTGGACGCCGAGACGTGGTGCTGCCATGTGTGCGCCGCCGAGCTCGGCTCCGCCCGGGACAACTACAAGAAGGGCCTGCTGGTCCATGAGCGCGAACCCGAGGACATCTACCCGCCCATCTTCGGGGGCGAGCGGATGGAGTCGGAGTGGACCCTCAGCGTGGCCCGGGGGTACGGCCTCTTCGTCGAGTTCTACTGCCCGGGCTGCGGGACGATGATGGAGAACGAGCTGCTGCCGGAGGGCTTCCCCCCCACCTGGGACATCCAGCTCGACATCGACGCCCTCAAGGCCAGGCTCGGCCGATGACGGGCGACGACGCCATCGACCTCGCCAACACGATCTCCATCGACATCGGCGGCACCTTCACCGACTGCTTCGTCCTTCACGACGGCCGCACCGCCGCGGGCAAGGCCCCCACGACCCGCCACCGGCTGGCCGTCGGCTTCGACCAGGCCATCGCCGAATGCGCCCGCAAGCTCGGCCTCGACCCCGACACCCTGGTGGCCGGCACCGACATCGTGCGCTACGCCACCACCCTGGCCATGAACGCCCTGCTGGAACGCAAGGGGCCGCGCCTCGGGGTCATCACCACCGCCGGCTTCGAGGACACCGTCTTCATCGGCCGGGGCGCCCAGTGGCACGACGGCATGCCGGTGGAGCTCAAGCGCCTCGTCGCCCGCGGTCGCCGGCCCGACCCGGTGGTCCCCCGGCACCTGGTGGTCGGCCTGTCCGAGCGCATCGACGACGACGGCAAGATCGTGGTCCCCCTCGATCCCGACGAGGTCACGGCCAAGCTGCGGATCCTGGTCGACCGGGGCGCCATGGGCTTCGTGGTCGTGCTCATGCAGGCGCACCGCAACCCGGTCCACGAGCAGCTGGTGCGGGATGTGATCGCGGCCGAGTTCCCGGAGACCTATCTCGGTTCCCAGCCCATCCTGCTGTCATCGGAGGTGCTGCCCAAGCAGAACGAGTACCAGCGGTCGATGACGGCGATCCTGGCCGCCTACCTCCACCGGACCATGGCCGAGGAGCTCACCGAGCTGGGCAACTCCCTCCACGAGCGGGGCTACCGGAACCCGCTGTTCATCGTGAACTCGGGGGGCGGGGCCAACCCGCTGCAACGGACGTCGGCGGTGGAGACCTACAACGCCGGCCCGGTGGCCGGCGTCATCGGCGGCGCCCACGTGGCCGACGTGTACGGCCTCGGCAACATCATCCTCACCGACATGGGCGGCACGTCCTTCGACATCGGCACGGTGGTCGACCTGGGAGGACGCGCCCAGGGGTCCGGGGACTCCCCGGGAGTCTCAGAGTTCCGGGCCAATGAAAATCTGCACAGGCACTTCCACGCCCACACCCCCATGATCGACCGGTTCCGGGTCGGGATCTCGATGATCGAGACCAAGTCCATCGGCGCCGGCGGCGGTTCCATCGCCCGGTTCAACACGCTCCTCAACGTGATCGAGGTCGGCCCCGAGTCGGCCGGCTCGAACCCCGGCCCGGCCGCCTTCGACCTGGGCGGCGAGGAACCCACGGTGACCGACGCCGACGTGGTGCTCGGCTACCTCGATCCCGACTACTTCCTCGGCGGCGGGATCGCCCTCAACCGGGAGTCCGCCGTCCAGGCGGTGAAGGCGCACCTGGCCGACCCGCTGTCGTGCTCTCCCGAGGAGGCGGCCTGGCTGGTCAAGACCCTGATCGACGCCCGCATGGGCAACGAGGTGTTCAAGGAGACCAACCTCAAGGGCTACGACCCCCGGGAGTTCACCCTCTTCGCCTACGGCGGCGGCGCCGGCACCCACGCCTGCGGCTACGGCGGCTACGTGGAGACCAAGGGGGTCATGACCTTCCCCTTCGCCTCGGTGTTCTCCGCCTTCGGGATCGCCAACACCGACTTCGTCCGCTCCTACGAGGGGGGCCGGGCGGTCAACCTCTACTCGGCCGGCAGCGGACGGTGGCTGGACGACTACGAGCCCTTCAACGACGCGGTCTCCGGGCTGCAGGCCCAGGCGCTGCGCGACGCCGAGGAGCTCGGCGCCCGCCACGTCTCCTTCGGGCTCGAGGTGCAGATGCGCTACGGCCTCCAGCCCCACGTCACCCGCATCCGCTCGCCCCGCCTGGCCCTGGCCTCCGAAGACGACGTGCGGGCCGTCTACGAGGCGTTCGAGGCGGAGTACGCCCGGATCTACTCCCCCGCCGCCACCTTCCTGGCCGGCGGCGTGGAGGTGGTGGGCTTCACCCTGTGGAGCGCCATCCGCACCCGCAAGCTCGCGCTCCCCGAGCTGGCGCCGTGGACCGGCACCGTCGACGAGGCGGCCAAGCCGCGCCGGCCCACGTTCTGGGGGCCGGAGCGGGGCTGGCTCGACACCCCGGTGTACGACCTCGGGCTCCTCGGCCCCGGCCCGGTCGTCGACGGGCCCGCCATCCTCGAAGCCCCCGACACGACGCTCGTGATCGACCCGGACCGCTCCTTCCGCATCGACGGGCGGGGCAACGGGTTCATTGACTTGAAGAGGTAACGACCATGCCCCGAGATCCCGAGATGCTGCGCCACTGGCGCCCGGAGCCGACCAGCAGGCGGGAAGCCGCGGCCATGGAGGGCCTGGCCCGAGGCGACTTCGAGATCTACCGCAACAAGATGGAGCTCATCTGCTGGGAGGCGTACCAGACGTTCTCCCGCATGGGGATCAGCCCCATGATCGAAGCGGGCGACGCCGCCGTGGGCATCTACACCCTCCAGGGCGACCTGGCCATCGGGATCATGGGCACCCAGCTCCACCTCATCAACGCCTCCATCGGCATCAAGTGGATGATGCGCCACTTCTACGAGGAGCCCTCGGTCGGCATCCACGAGGGCGACATGTTCTACGCCAACGATCCCCTCTACGGCGGCATCCACAACTGCGACCAGATCCTCTTCATGCCTGTGTTCTGGGAACAGGAGCTGGTCGGGTGGGTGGCCGCTGCCTCGCATGAGACCGAGACCGGCGCCACCGAGCCTGGCGGCGTGTCCCCGTCGGCCAAGACCCGCTACGACGAGGGGCTCCTCCTCTCCCCCATCAAGATCGGCGAGAACTACCGGCTCAAAGCCGACCAGATGGAGATGATGGAGAACCGGGTGCGGGATCCCCGGATGCAGACGCTCGACATCAAGGCCCGGGCCGCCGCTGCCCACATCCTGGAGCGCCGCTGCCTGGAGATCATCGATCGCAAGGGCGTCGACTTCTTCATCGGCTCGCTGCGCCGCATGATCGACGAGGGGGTGGCCGCCGCCCGTCAGAAGCTGGCCGCCATGCACGACGGGATCTTCCGCACCACCTTGTTCCTGGAGAACGCCGGCAACGCCAAGAACGGCCTCATCGTGTGCCGGGTGGAGGTCGAGAAGCGGGGCGAGGAGTGCACCGTGCGCTTCACCGGCAGCCCCCGGGTGGTCGAGGGGAACTTCAACATGTTCCCCCACATGATGATCGCCATGGTGGCCTGCTACCTGTTCCAGTACTTCTTCTGGGAGCTGCCCGCCACCACCGGCTACTACGA